>CAJQQY010000387.1 GCA_905480595.1 uncultured Saprospiraceae bacterium
AAACCAAGTCCACGAGCTTGTGGGCGAAGGTTAGAATATTGTCCTCCTGGAATTTCATGTTCGTAAACATCAGCTGTTCCTCCTTTGAGTTCCGTCTCGAATGGGTAATAATATTGTCGAACAGCTTCCCAATAATCTGAATATTGTTGCAATGATTCGAGGTCAATAATATTTTGTCTAGGTTGCCCTTCGAGCATCGCGACGATAGAATTAAAACTCGGTTGAGAAGTCAAACCTGCTACAGAACTCAGCGCCACATCAACAATATCGACTTTTGATTCGATAGCTTTTAAATATGTAGTCGATTGAATTGAAGAGGTATCATGAGTGTGTAAGTGGATTGGAATTTTAACTGCTTTTTTCAAACTTGAAATTAATAGTTGAGCTGCATAAGGTTTGAGCAAACCTGCCATGTCTTTGATACAAAGCATGTGAGCACCAGCTGCTTCTAGTTTTTTTGCCAAATCAACATAGTATTCCAAAGTGTATTTTGTTCGACTTGGATCGGTGATATCGCCTGTGTAGCAAATACAAGCTTCGGCAAGAGCATTCGTTTTTTCTCGAACAGTTTTGATGGAAAATTTCATGTTTTCCAACCAATTCAAAGAATCAAAAATTCGGAAAACATCAATTCCAGTATCGGCTGCTTTGATGATAAATTGCTCAATCAAATTATCAGGGTAGGCTTTGTAGCCAACTCCATTTGAACCTCGCAACAACATTTGTAATAAAATATTTGGAACCTTTTCTCTAATTTTTGCCAACCTCACCCAAGGATCTTCTTTTAGAAATCGCATACAAACATCAAACGTCGCACCTCCCCAAACTTCCATACTAAAAACACTTTGGGCATGATTACGAGCAAAACTTTCTGCTACATTCAACATGTCTTTGGTTCGAACTCGCGTAGCCAAAAGTGATTGGTGCGCATCTCTAAAAGTAGTGTCGGTATATAAAATTTCTTTTCGACTTTTTATCCATTTGACAAATTTCTCGCGACCAATTTGTTCGAGTAAATCTTTCGTCCCTTTTGGGTACTTAATTGAATCATCAAAGATAGGAACGATTGGAGTACGAAAAGTTTTACTTGGATCAACAAATTTCACATCTTGATTTCCATTAACAATGACATCAGAGAGGTACCTCAACATTTTAGTTCCTCGATCCATAAATCGAGGAATGTTCATCAATTCAGGATGATCTGTGATAAAGTTGACACGTGCTTCCCCTTTTTGGAAAGTTTCATTGTGTAGAAGGTTTTGTAAAAAACCAATATTTGTTTTCACCCCTCTAATTCTAAACTCTGCTAAAGCTCTCTGCAATCTTTCGCAAACACCTTTGAGTGAACGACCTTTAGCAGTAACTTTTACCAACATTGAATCAAAGAAAGGAGATATTTTTGCACCAGCATAAGCACTTCCTGCATCCAATCGAATTCCAAATCCACCGACACTTCGATAAGCGACGAGAGTTCCATAATCAGGTTTAAAACCTTCCGCAGGGTTCTCTGTAGTGACTCGACATTGGATAGCAAAACCATTGCAATGAACATCTTCTTGTGATTGTATTTCGATGGTTCGATGAGAAAGAGGGTAGCCCATCGCAATAAAAATTTGTGAAGCGACAATATCAATTCCAGTTATTTCTTCTGTGATGGTATGCTCTACTTGAATTCGTGGGTTTACTTCGATGAAGTAAATATTTTCTTTTTTATCAATTAAAAATTCGACAGTACCGGCATTGGAATAACCAACTTGGTGAGCGATTTTTAAAGCGTATTCGTAGAGTTTATCTTTGGTAGTTTGTTTTAGATCAACGCAAGGAGCAACTTCAACTACTTTTTGAAAACGACGTTGGACAGAGCAATCTCGTTCGTAAAGGTGAACAATATTTCCATATTGATCTCCCAAAATTTGAACTTCAACGTGCTTTGGATTTTCGACAAATTTTTCTAAAAAAATGGTGTCATCTCCGAAAGCAGTTTTTGCTTCACCTTTTGCTTCGTTGAATGCTTTGAGTAATGCTTTGGCATCTCGAACTACTCGCATTCCACGTCCACCACCGCCTGCCGCAGCTTTTACCATTATAGGAAAACCAATTCGGTTAGCTTCTTCAAGAATAATTTTTTCGGAGGTTAGCTTCTTTTTACTGTCTTCAATCAATGGGACATTGACTGCACGAGCGATTTTTTTAGCGGCAACCTTGTCTCCTAATTTATCCATCACTTCAGGAGTTGGTCCAATAAAAATAATTCCTTCTTCTCGGCATCGACGAGCAAAATTTACATTTTCAGATAAAAACCCATAACCTGGATGGATCGCATCGACTTCATTTTTCTTAGCAATTTGGATAATTTTTTCAATATCCAAGTAAGGTTTAAGAGGATCATCTTGTTCACCAATTTGATATGCTTCGTCAGCCTTGTATCGATGTAAAGAATAGCGATCTTCGTAAGTGTAAATGGCAACAGTTCGTAATTTTAATTCCGAGGCCGCACGTAAAATCCGAATAGCTATCTCTCCTCGATTAGCAACAAGGAGTTTATTGAAACGAATATGTTGTTCTTTCATATTAGAATGATATGTGATTGAAAAATAGGTAAACGGAATCTAAAAGAAATTGTAAGATTTCGTTTTGAAAAAAATATTGGATAACATTTATTTGGTAAGTAAGGTAAAAATAATAATAAATTTCACCAATGAATAGGATTAAACTAAAGTAGTTTTCACCAATTTATTATATTCGCAATTTTAGCTTTCGTAAAAAAACGAAAAAGCGATTCTTTTAGAAGATTCTTAAAAATACATACACAGGAGGTTACTTATTGAGACTTTCTAAGTCAAAGTTTTGTAACTAACTTTTTTTTAAAACTATAAAACTCGATAACTATGAATGATCTTTTTGACATGACTAAATTTTCAGAACTTTTAACTGAATATACACCAAAGGTAATTGGTGCAGTTCTAACCTTAATTATTGGATTTTGGATAATAGGAATGATTGTGAGTGGAGTGAAAAAGATGATGAAGAAAAGAGATGTAGATAAGACAATTCAACCTTTTCTTGCTTCTTTAATAAGTGTAGGATTGAAAGTAATGTTATTATTGAGTGTCGCAGAAATGTTTGGAGTAGAAACAACTTCCTTTGTGGCAATATTTGGTGCAATGGCATTTGCGATAGGAATGGCATTACAAGGGAGTTTAGGGCATTTTGCAAGTGGTGTGTTATTGCTAATTTTTAAACCTTACAAAGTAGGAGATTTAGTGAAAATTGGAGGAGGGCAAACAGGGACTGTGATGGAAGTTCAAGTTTTTAATACTGTTTTAGCAACATTGGATAATAAACGAATTATTGTTCCAAATGGAGTAGTGACGAGTAATGTGATTACCAATATTTCTGGACAAGGTGAAATTGGAGTAGAGTTGACTTTTGGAATTGGTTATGGTGATGATATTGATCAAGCAAGAGAAATTATTTTGGCAGTAGGGAAAAGTTGTCCACACATTTTAGATAATCCTGCACAAGGAGTAGTGGTGGCAGAATTGGCAGATAGTTCTGTAAATTTAGCTACCCGCCCGTTTGTCAAAAGTGAAAACTATTGGGATGCATACTTTTATATGCAAGAGCATGTAAAGAAAGAATTTGATAAAGCTGGTGTAGGAATTCCATTCCCTCAGATGGATGTTCATATGATTCCAAATAAGGATAATTAAAATAAAAAATAACTGAGTTATTTTTTCTCATATATCTTGCATGGCGTGAATCTATTACTTAAATTTGCGTCCTTTTTAGGTCCTATAGCTCAGTTGGTTAGAGCAACTGACTCATAATCAGTAGGTCCAAGGTTCAAGTCCTTGTGGGACCACGGATATAGTGCGTAACTCGTTGATAGTCAACTTGTTACGCATTTTTATTTTTAGGTGGTTAAACAATGGTTAAACAATTGAAAATTTTCTGCATTTTTCTTCTAAATACTCCATGGTTCAATTAAAGGTAGGACTATGAACTTTATTCTCCCACATACTTTCCAAAATCTTCTCCTAACTTTAGTTTCAATCATTTTTTGCAGCTTTATCTAATCACATCTTAAAATATACTATGATGGAAAAAGAAGATTTAAAAATACCAATAAAAAAAATGATTCTGGATCTCGGCTCCATGAGAGAAAAGGTGAAAGAGTTATTGCGAAATGTACATGAGTTTCACAGACTTTTGGAAGCTATACTAGAACAGGATTTCTATTATGATGAAGATCTTCCATTGCCGACTGCCAAAGAGCTAAGTGAGAAAACAGGGATTAATAGTAAGAAGCTTAAAGAGCAAGTCAAGAAGATTTATTCAGACCTTATTTTCCGAAAGGAGGAAGACTCTTGGCGTAATCCTGTTTTCAATTTTAAAAAAACGATTTACAATTTTATTCTCCAGGGTAGACAAAAAAAAACTATTTCATTTTCTGTAAATCATCTTGAAGTGATTCCTAGGGTAGGAGAAGAAATTGAAATTCCTTTTTTTAAAGCCTATTTAGGTACTAATTATTTTTATGTTAAAAATATATCCCATGAGTTTAATGATACAATACATGAATTGAACCTTTTCTTATGTCATGGCAGTTATAATTTTTTCTGGCATTATCGAAGAGATAAAGCGGTAGAGTTAAAAGAAATAGACCTGTTTGAGTTATATGAATTAGAAGATTGGGAACTAAAACAAAAAATTAAATTAAATCGCTGATGTGATTTGGTTTTGCATTTCATAATTAAATTTAGGTGCTTAAGTTTAATTATATGCTATAGTAAATAAAGTTTAACGGTTTTTTTTTAATCAAAGTGAGCATCCAATAGGAGGCATTAAAGTGGAAGATAATATCAAATATAAAAATACATTTAAGAGTCAACCCTTTTACAATTTATTCAAAAATGCAATGTGTTTTCTACCATGGAAAAGGTAAATAGTTGCCCATTATTAAAACAATTTGTTTTAATAATTTTTCTTTTATATCTTACAACTTCATCCAACCTATTCAATTAAAACTGTTCTAATAAATCGTAACAAAGTCCACACGTCAGCTATACGAGTGGACTTTTTCTATATAAACATATTACGAATTACTATTAAGTAATTCGAGAAAACGAAAACTTCTACTATGCCAATCCATTTGAAGAATTTTCAATGGGTGGATTTTAGAGAATATCCCATCAATAAGCCCATCAGCGAAAATGTGGAATTGTTTAATATCTGCTCTCCTATCTTTGACCATGAACCATTTCGTCATGAGGTCTATTGTCGATTATTACTTGAAAAGGTTTTGACCTTGAGCAATATGACTTTAGAGAAATTTTTCGATTATCAATTGGCAATGATTCAATCACCTTATTATTGGTTGACTTCATTGGAAGCTTTGGTGGATAGAAATTACAAAGAACTATTTCACTTAGGGCACTCCCATCGTGTTGACAAACTTTTTCATTTGATAGATAATAAGAGAATCAGGTATCCAGAAAGTTTTGAGATAGAAATTTCTTCTTCTATCAGGACTGATGTTTTTATTTTTGAAAATATTAAAGCTCATCTTTTAACCTTATCAACTTCAAAAGAAAAGAAGATTCATTTATTAAGAGTCAAAACCGATTTCTTACAAAGCTCCTATACTGTTCAAAAAATGAATCCGGCTCTTGATAAACATATTGATTTGGAACTTAATTATATTAAAACATTGGAAGAGATAAATGGAGGTTCTCAAGTTCATTCAAAACTAATATGGAATGGACAGATAAATCAGTTGGTGGATATTTTTTTTCAATGCTTACAAATAGAAGCTGATGATGGAAGTACATTATTAGAATCGGGAACAGAACAATTAGTCAATTTCATCATCAACAATTTTAGAAAAAAGGATGGAAGTAATTTTATTGC
>CAJQQY010000388.1 GCA_905480595.1 uncultured Saprospiraceae bacterium
CATCAAAGGTAGACGTGTAAACTACAAATATGGTTGAAAAAACATATAATAAAATTCCACTTATCGCATACTTTTGCCGAAACTCGAGGGTGAGTTCTTTGCGAAAAAGGAACCATATTTCTTGAAATGTATTCATGTCGCAAATTTACATTGGTTTATAGGATTTACATAAAATTCCATGTAATTGTTAAGTAAGATTATCCCTCTTTTCATTTTTTTTTCAAAAGGATTCCTAAACAGACATCATATTTAAAAATTTCCATTTGAAACCTTACTTTTACTTAATGGCCAGACAATACTAAAGTGTCTCCGACCACTTAATCAATAAATATAGTAACTATAAAATATATTAAAATGAACGAAGACCAAATTCTAGATTATAACTTTAATTCCGAAAATGATGATCGACAGGAAGTGAAACTATTGTCTAAAAATTATTTCATTGTCTTGTACCTTTTGACTTTTGGATTGTACGGAATTTGGTGGCAATATAAAATGTGGATTTTTTTCAAACAAAGACAAAATTTGGATATTATGCCTGTACCGAGAGCCATTTTTTCTATCTTTTTTATTTACAGTTTATTTGAAAAAATCCTAGCATTTGGAAAATATCACGAAGTTAATAAAAACTATTCTAGTGGAGGTTTATTCGCTTTGTATGTTGTTTTAACTTTTGTGGTAGATAGGCTCCCTGATCCATTATTTCTTTTATCATTTTTTGCAGTATTTGCTTTTTTACCTCCGCTAAATGTATTCAATTTATCTATGCAAAACTCAGATGAATTCAATGCATACTATGCAAATGGGTTTTCTCAACGGCAATTGATTATAATTGGATGTGGAGTAATTTTTTGGCTTTTGGTATTGATTGGGACATTTGCAGAATAGGATTTTTTTTAAATTTATATCATGAAAGCAGAGATCAATAAAATATCAGAACAATTAATTTTAGCTGTAAAAACTAACCAACTTTTTGATATTTTTTTAATTCAACTAGAAAACTATTCGCTAAATCAATTGCAAAATGAATTAGACAATGATGAGGCGAAAAAAGCATTCTGGATAAATATTTACAATGCCTTTTTTCAGATTTTTAGAAAAGTAAATAAGATTGATAAACCTGAAATCTACCGAGAAAAACTCATTAATATAGCTGGTGAAAATTTTAGTCTTGATGATGTTGAGCATGGCATCTTAAGAAGATATCGTTACAAGTATTCACTAGGTTTTTTGCCCAATATTTTCACCAAAAGTTTGATCAAAAAATTAGCTGTCAACAAAATTGATTATCGAATTCACTTTGCATTAAATTGTGGCGCAGTAAGTTGCCCACCTATCGCATTTTATTCTTTGGAAAAAATAGAACTTCAATTACAAATGGCAACGCTTTCATTCTTGGAAGGAGAAACTGATATTTTAGAAGAGAAAAAAGAAATTCATATCACTCAATTATTCAGATGGTTCTTGGCAGACTTTGGAGGAAAAACTGGGATCAGAAAAATTTTAAAAGAGCATTTAAAAATAGAATCGAAAGGTTATTCACTAGTTTTTAAACCTTATTCTTGGGAGGAAGAATTGGATAATTATTCGAAGGAATGGTGATTGAATATCATTCTAATAGTCTTAGTACAACTATTTCAAAAGTCCAGAATCTACATAAATAAAAAGCCCTTCTAGATTTTGAAAATCTGGAAAGACTAAATATTTCTTAAGAAGTTTTTGTGCTGCAATTCTACTTCATCTTTTCTAATAACAATACTTTTACATATCCCACTTTTCCATTCAAAATAGCCTTACACCAATATCGATCTACTTGATCAATGACTTTCACTTCTGTCCCTACTTTCAATCGTTTCAGCACTTTAGATGAAGCAGTTGCTTTTTGTCTAAAACTGGTTTTTTTAGTAATTTTATAAGACTGATAATTAGGTTCGATTATTTCTGTAAAAACGATTCTTTCTGATGATGAAGCTTCTTTAACTTCTGTTTTAGGTTGTGAATCTGGAGAAGAAACAACTGGAATCTCCGGTTCTACCACTTCGGAAAACTCTAACCATTTGTTTTCAATATTTGTTTCAACAACTGTATTAGGGCTTGTATTTATTACCTTTTGCGAAGATATCAAGACAGAATTCGGTTGTTCATAAATCGGAATCGATGAAGGAATTCTATCTCTTTTGACAAAAAGAGTATTCTCAAAATCAATTCCCGAAATTCTTGAAGTAGAGTTATATGGAAGAGCTTCCAAAATAGTTTTTGCTTTAGGATCACCAGTCCTTTCTGCCTCCACTTCACTCTCTGCAATTAAGTTTTCCATCTCCAATTCTACCCAATTGGTATCAATCGAAGCTAAATGCATTGTATCATATAACAATATATTTACAGCTTGATCATAAGCTACTATATCTTCTGGTTCATTTTCATCTAGCAATATCTCAGGTTGCTGATCGTCGGTAATTAAAGTTTTCATTTTGGCAATTTCCCCATTTAGTTCATCCGCTTCCACAAATCGAAATGCAAGTTTTAAAAGAGTCTGTTTCAGCTCAAAACTTTCAAGAACATTGTCTATTTGGATTCTTCGAATATTAAATATTTTTTGATAAGATTCAGTTGACTTTTTGGCTTTTTCGATACTTGATAAAATCTTTTCAAATGAGGCATTTAATTCTTTTTCATCTAAAATTTCAATAGCTTGTTCCAATTGATCTTTAGTAAAAAACTCATAGGCTTTTTTATACCTACCAGAAGCAAAGTCTAAATTGACAACAGCCATTTGATGAACCAATTTGGGTAATTCATATTCCAAATCCTTAATCGATTGGTTCAATAATAACTTGGCTTCCATTTCATCTGAAATTTTTTGCCCCAAATTATTTTCCAATTCTTCTACAATAGATTTCTCGGAAACTGCTTTCAAATTTAGTAAGTGAAAAATGGAATCTTTCCGTTCTCGCATATTTCTAAGACTAAATTCAAATAAGTGTTTTTCCATTTTTTCAAGCTTACCTTTTTCAGCAAGGAAAATATGAATGGATGGATTTTTTGAAATTTGAAGGTCACTTATTACATCTTTATTCACCACTTCATAACCATTTTTTTCTACTATTAAATTAATAATTGAATTAGGTTCTACGTCAATAAAATTTAACTCCAATCGACCTTTATTATCTGTGATTCCAGAGGGAGACAATTCAGTATTAACTTTAACATTTTTGACATATTCAATTGGCCCATTATTGACTCGACTATTGTGAATCGAAATCCGAACATTAAGTTGATATTGCTGAGCATTTGTAAAAAAAGGGGAAAGTAACAAACAAAAAAGTGTGATAATTTTGAGAGGTTGCATACGAGTTTTATTTTCGGTGAAGGATTGCTTATACAACTCAACTTGAACAGAAAAATTATATATTATTAATTTTTTAATAGAGTAAAGAGGAGTTTTCTCAATTAGTAATGTGGATTAAAGATAGAAAAAGGTTTCTCTTTTTTTAAGGTAATATTAATTATTTCAGTCGATGCTTTAGAAAATACCCTACTTTTATGACATGAATCATTTCCCCGTTTCCAATTCAATTATTTCAGAAATTCATCTTGGCGATTTTTTAATTGACACCTATAATTTCGAAAAAAATACTTCTTGCCAACTCATCAAAACTTGGGTTAATGATACCTATTTAGTTGAAGTAAGTTCTGAGAAATTTATCTTCAGAATCTACAGATTGGATTGGCGATCAGAAAATGAAATAGCAGAAGAGTTACGATTGATCAATCTATTGAAAGAAAAGAACATCTCAATTTCTTTTCCAATTTTAGATAAAAAAGACAACTTCATCCAATCAATCAATGCTCCTGAGGGGAAAAGATTTGGCGTTCTTTTTTCATTTGCAGAAGGAGAAAAACAATTAAATCTTTCTCCTGATTTGCATTTTGAGATTGGAAAGATGATGGGAGAAATTCATAAAACTTCTGAAGGATTATTATTGGATAGAGTTACTTATACTTCTCAAGTTTTACTTTTTGATTCCTTAAAAAACATAGAAAATGTCCTTGGAAATGATTCTACTGAATTTGGGTTTTTAAAACAAACTCAAACACAACTTTCAACTATTTTTAAAGAAATAAATCCTGGAAAAATTCGTAAAGGAGCCGTTCATCTTGACCTTTGGGCAGATAACCTAAATATTGATTCTAACAATAAAATTACATTATTTGATTTCGACTTTTGTGGAAATGGTTTTTTAGCCTTAGACATCGGATTCCATGTTATGATGCTTTTCCTTTTTGAACCCAACCTAGAGAAATTGGAGAAAAAAATTAGGAAATTTCATGAAGGATATGAATCGGTTTTAGTAATTTCGGAAGCAGAAAAAAAATTGATTCCTG
>CAJQQY010000389.1 GCA_905480595.1 uncultured Saprospiraceae bacterium
ATGATAAAAAAGTAAGCTATCCCCATCTGCTGAGGGGAAACATAAATCATCCCATCCATCTCCATTAAAATCAAAAAAGCTAACACCACCTCCAAATTCTTCCAATCCTAATTCACCATAGCTATCGACGATTCCAAAATCAGGAGCCCGATTAACAAATGTTTGTGATGTTAGTTGAATGGAAAAAATGAAATTTATTAGTAAAAGGAAACATGTTTTATTTGACATAAAATGTATTATTCAGTCTTAAAATCAACTTGCCAAAAATAGGAAATATTATTAGTTACAAAGAATTGAAAACGACAAATGCTTTTTTAGGTTCACCTTTTTTATAATTACACATTATAAAAAGTGTAATTTATTCTTGGTTCATATCTTAAACGAAATACCTTCCCCTTTTAAAAGATACAGGCTTGATACCAATTTACTCAGCTAAAGTAACTTGTAATTTTACTGTTATGAATTGAGTTATAAAACTTTTATTAATCTAAAACCACTATACTTATGATACTGCGAAATGCTACAATCTTGCTAGCACTATTAATGTGCTTACCCCAAAATATTTATACTCAGGGTTTTTATTATAGTCTCAAAGGAAAAGTGCAATTAGAAATTTCTACTCAAAAGATTCTAATTCAATTTAATTCCAATTTGAATGCGGAGGAACAACTTCAAATCTTATCTAAACAAAAAAACTATCTAAATATAGAAAGCATTCAAAAGTTACCCACTCCTCGGGTTTCTATTTTAGAATTGGAAAATATGCCAAATTCAAATTCAGTAAATTCATTGTTACAATCGCTTCGAGAAGAAGAAGGGGTTGATTATGCTAACTATTTTTTGATTCACCCAGATGGCACTCTCCATGGAGTCACCAATCAAATCTCACTAAGGTTAAAGTCAGCTAACCAAAAATCGTTACTTGATCATATAATTTATGATTTTCAAGGAGTGAGAAGCTATACTATTAATCCAAATGATGAACTATTATTTGAGATAGAAGTCAACAAAAATCGGAACCCTCTAACTCTCGCAAATGAAATTCATGAATATGGAATATTTGAATATTGTAAACCTGAATTTCTTCGAATTACAAAAGGCAAAAAGAATAATGATCTTATTGTAACTAATCAATAAGATGGAATTGCTACAGAGCCTAAGGAATTTATGATTTGAAATAAATAATTGATGATTAATATATTTGGTTACCTCCCGTCACTAGTTTAAAGGTGACGGGTTTTTATAAAGTTACAGGAATGGTGTTTTTCTTTTGCCAAAACCAAATAACGTATATGGAAAGAATTGTAACCTATTCTCCTCCCCCGTATAGCTATTTAAGCCTATCTAATTTATTTATTAGAAAAAATACTCATAAAATTTATTCATTTATTTTAAAAATAATTTTTTGTTGAAAATTAGATGTAACGCATATAATTACAATTATTATTAAGATTATTTACGTTTAATTTTTTGTTTAACGATTTTTCAATATTATTTAAACATTATTAAAAAATATAATAACACCCGCCTTAATCTACAATTAGAAACATTTCCTAACTAAGGGATGAGCTATTTTCATGGAATCGAACAAAACTACTGACAATTAATTCCTGTCTGGCTATTCTCTAAAAACCTTTTTTCAATTATGATGAGAAAGTTTACAACTCTACTCGCATTGCTTGTGTTATTTTCATTCAATGCTCACTCACAAGATTTTTATTATTCTCCGGAAGGAAAAACCTTTCTTCAAGTTTCCACCCAAAAAATATTAGTACAATTTAAATCAGGAACTGACTTTACCGAGCAACAACAAATTCTTGCTAATCACAAAGAAATAAAATCATTCACTCGTGATATGATGTTGCCAGCTCCAGAAATTACACTATTAGACTTAGAAAATATATCTTCTGAGTCAGACGTGTATACATTGTTACAAGAAATTGAATCTCATCCAAAAGTGGACTATGCTAATCATTTTTTAGCACACAAAGATGGAACACTTCATGGTGTGATGGATCGTGTTTTAGTTAGATTAAAGAATGAAAGTCAATATTCTTTTTTCGAAAATGAAATGAAAAAGAACGTCTATGTCTTAAATCATGAACGAAATGAATTTGAACCATTACTAATGGAAGTAAAAATTGTTGGTAATAAAAACGCTTTAGAAATTGCCAATGAACTTCATGAAACTCAAAATTATGCTTATGCAGAACCTGATTTTTTAAGACTGATGAAACGAATGAACACTAATGATCCTAGTGTTGATGACCAATGGTCATTGAATAATGATGGAGTAAATACTAGTTCTTGGGGAGGTACTGTTGGAGCAGATATGAAGGTATTTAATGCATGGGGAACGACTACAGGTTCTTCTACAATCAAAGTAGCAATTTTAGATGAAGGAGTTGATTTGAATCATCCAGATTTAGTTGGTAATATGTTGGCAGGTTATGATGCAACACTACAAGGTAGTGGTGGAGGTCCATCAGGTGATGATGCACATGGTACTGCCTGTGCAGGTATTGTGGCTGCTGTTGGAAATAATAATACTGGCGGAGCAGGGGTTGCTTATGGTAGTAAAATTGTTCCAGTTAGAATTGCATATAGCTCAGGGCCAAATTGGGTAACGAGTAATACATGGATTGGAAATGCTTTAAACTGGTCTTGGAATCAAGGAAATGCAGATATTTTAAGTAACTCATGGGGTGGTGGTGGATCATCTTCTGTTATTAATGGTGCTATTGATAATGCCATTAATAATGGACGTGGAGGATTAGGTTCTCCCGTTTTATTTGCAGCAGGAAATGATAATGGAGCGAATAGTTACCCTGCAACTTATGCACCTACGATTTCTGTAATTGCGATGAGTATGTGTAATCAAAGGAAAAGTCCTTCATCTTGTGATGGAGAAACTTGGTGGGGATCTAACTACGGAACAGGAGCAGATATAGCAGCACCAGGTGTGAAAATTTTTGCGACTGATATTTCTGGATCAGCTGGATATTCAAGTGGAGATTACACGAGTACCTTTAATGGAACTTCATCAGCTACGCCAAATGCAGCAGGTGTGATGGCATTAGTTCTTTCTGCAAATGGAAGTTTGACAGAAGATCAAGCTCGAGTGGCTTTAGAATCTACAACTGATAAAGTTGGAGGTTATTCCTATTCTAATACAGGTAATCAACCAAATGGTACTTGGTCTAATGATCTTGGTTATGGCAGAGTTAATGCTGAAGCAGCTGTTGCTTCCGTTTCTTCAAGTACAGCTGATGATGCAGGAATTACTTCGATTACTGCTCCTAATGGAAGTATTTGTGCAACGAGTGAAACGCCAGTTGTTGTTTTAAGAAATTATGGTTCAAATACATTGAGTTCCGTAACTATTAATTATAGTTTAGATGGAGGATCAAACAGTACTTATAACTGGACAGGTTCTTTAGCTCAAAATGGAACAGCGAATGTATCATTACCAAGTATTTCTTTCGGAGGCGGAAATCATACTTTCGTTGCTTCTACAAGTAATCCTAATGGACAAGCTGATGAAAATACAGCTAACGATGACGCAAGTTCATCATTTAGTTCAGGATCAAATAATGTAACGCTTTCAATCACTTTTGATAATTACCCAGAAGAAACAAGTTGGGATATTAAAGATAGTGGAGGAAGTACTGTTGCCTCAGGCGGAACTTATGGAAGTCAAGCTGATGGTTCTACATTGGTCATTCCATTATGTTTAGCAGATGGATGTTTTGATTTTACGATTTATGATGTTTATGGAGATGGAATATGTTGTGGATATGGAAATGGATCATACACCTTAACAGAAGATGCTTCAGGAACTGTGCTTGCTAATGGAGGTTCATTTACTTCTTCAGAAACGACTAATTTCTGTGTGCCAGTTAATTCTGATCCTCCAGTATATGTTTCTATTTCAAGTAGCACAAATGTTTCTTGTTATGGAGGAAGTGATGGATCAGCAACGGCTGCAGGAACAGGAGGAAATGGATCAATTACCTATGCTTGGAGTAATGGAGATACAGGAGTAACTGCTTCTAATTTATCAGCAGGAAATTATACAGTAACAGCAACTAGTGGTACGTCTACTTCTTCTGCTTCTGTAACTATTAATGAACCTTCAGCAGTCTCTGTTAGTGTTTCAGGAACGAATGCAAGTGGTGGAAGTAATGGTTCTGCAACTGCTACAGCAAGTGGTGGAACACCTGGATATTCTTTTTCATGGAGTAATGGAGCATCAGGAGCAACAGCATCAGGATTAGCTGCTGGAACATACACAGTAACTGCAACTGATTCAGAAGGATGTGAAGGAGTTGGAAATGTTACTATTATTGATACAGGTGGTAATCCTGTTAGTGTTGTTATATCAAGTAGTACTGACGTTTCTTGTAATGGAGGGAGTAATGGTTCTGCAACTGCTACAGCAAGTGGTGGAACGCCTGGATATTCTTACCAATGGGATGCGAATGCTGATAATCAAACGACTGCAACTGCAGTAGGATTAGGAGCAGGAACTTATATGGTAACAGCAACAGATGGAACAACGTCATCTTCTGTTTCAGTAACTATAACTGAACCTACTATTTTAGGAGGAACTATAAGTGGAACCAACCCAACTGCTACAAATGATGATGGTTCTGCAACTGTTAGTCCAACAGGAGGAACAACTCCATATTCTTATAATTGGAGTAATGGAGGATCATCAGCAACAATTAATGATCTTGCAGCAGGAACTTATGGAGTTACTGTAACAGATGCTAATGATTGTGAAGCTAGTGGAAGTATTACCCTTGACCCTCCTTCTACTGGATGTACCTATCAAACCATTAATTCTAATGGCTTTGAATCAGGATGGGGAATTTGGAATGATGGTGGATCAGACTGCCGAAGAAGTGCTAATGATAATCAATATGCAACAACTGGAACATATTGTGTAAGAATTAGAGATAATACTTCTACATCAACCACGACGACTGATAATTTAGATTTATCAAGTTATGAAGAAGTAACAGTTGATTTTGCATATTATGCAAGAAGTATGGAAAATGGGGAAGACTTTTGGTTACAAGTTTCTACTAATGGTGGTTCATCTTATACTACAGTAGGAGATTGGAATCGAGGAGTTGAATTTCAAAATAATACATTCAATACTGCTCAAGTTGTGATTACAGGTACATTTACCTCCACTACAAGATTCCGTTTCCGATGTGATGCATCTGGAAATTCAGATTGGATTTATCTTGATGACATCGTAATTACTGGTTGTACAACTTCTCCAAGTAGCAGTAGCCCAGGAATTAATTCTGATCCAGAAGTTCTAGTTGATAAAGATATTGAGGAGATCGAAGAAGTAGAGAAAACAATTCAAGAGCTTAATCTCTATCCTAATCCAACGAATAACATTCTAAATGTTGCTTTCGAAATGACCAACACTACAGATGTAAAAATGGTTGTGATGAGTTTAACTGGACAAATGATAGAAATGCGTGATCTTAAATTGGAAGAGGGAACTCAACAACTTAAGGTTGATGTAAACCGATTTGGTAATGGAATTTACTTCATTCACCTAATCACCAAAGAGGAAAGAATTTCTAAGAAATTTACGGTAGTAAATTAAATCTTAGATAAGGTGATAAAAATGCCCATTGCGACTTATTTCGCAATGGGTATTTTTTTTTGATAAAATAACATTTACACAATACGTCTTAATGGTATTAACCCTCCCCAATTATTCTCTTAATTTCCCTAGCCAAATCTTCAGTTGGCTGGAAAATAAGAAACTCGATTCTTCGATTCATGGATTTCCCTTCTCGAGAAGAATTAGAAGCTCTAGGTTCAAATTCTCCTTTTCCAATTGCAGATAATTGAGATGCATTCATATCATAATCACTCACCAAAGAACGAACTACCGTTGCAGCTTGAAGAGAACTATAATTCCAGTTGTCTTTAAATTTTCCAGCATCAGGTGATGAATTATCTGTATGACCGACTATTTGAAAAACCATTTGAGGATATTGATTCAAGATGGTACTAATTTTTTCTAACAATGTATTTCCGGATTTAAGTAACCTACTTGTTCTGTTTTTGCGAAATAAGAGATCAGTTGGCAAGATCAAAATAACCTTATCTAATTGAGTGGTAACTTCAACAGAAGTTAGATTCATCGATTGAACTTCAAAAGTTAAATCTCCCGAAATTTTTTCGAGCATTGTTTTATTCTTTTCAAAAATTCCATCTACATCTTTTAGTTTTTGTTGCAGCGTAGCAATTTCATTATCTTTTGTATTGATGTCTTTCCTCAAATTATTTTCAACCGTTTGAGAAGACAATCCCAAATTACTCATTTGAGATTCCATACTTTCAATTTGCAATTGCAATTCATTTCTCAATCCAACTAAAATATTATTTTCTCCTTTTCTTTCTGCTAAATCTAATTCGAGCTGTCTACTTTTTTCCATAGACGCATTTAATTCAGATCGTTTTTCTTTATATCGATTTTGCCAATCATCAACAATTCCTTCATTGGTTGTTTTCAAAGTTTCAATAGTAGCAAGGTGTTTTTTCTTACTCACGCACCCCATAAATAAAATACTAAAAGCAAAAAGGGTAGGAGTAATTTTAGAAAAAGAGTGTATCATAATGTGATTAATTTTATTCAAAAATATAAAAAATGCAGTAAATGAAATGAGATGTTCTGAAAAAAAAAGGTGAGGATTGAATAATTCAACCCTCACCTTTTTTTTCAGACAATTATTTCTATCTCAAGCGAATCGTACTTGCTCCCAAAACCCCAATATCAGTATAAACAATTACTCGATAATATCCTTTTTTCAACCGCTTACCTAATTTATGATTAAATGCTAAACGCTGATTTTCCTTGATATTAATTTCTTTTTTCTCCGCAGCAATGATTTGGCTGTCAGAATTATTTACTCTAACAGTTGCTTTAATTGGGTTCTCCAGGTAAATCGGATTTGAATTTTCATCAGAAATCACCATATAAATTGGTCGAACACCTTGATATTTTGCCGGAACATTAGTCAAGTCAAATGAAGCTTTAATCGATCTTGCTCTTCTACTTTTTGAAGTAACTTTTTCATTTCTACGTTTTTCTACTTCCACTTGGAAAGCAGTTGCTTTGAAATTAGCCAAAGTCAAATTGGCAATTTCTGATTGCATCGTTTTATTCAAAGCATCCAAAGCCGCATTGTCATCATTCGCTTTAGTCAGATTCGCTTCTACAATTCCAAGTTTTTCTTTTAGCGCAGTATTCTCAGTTCTCAAGTCATTGATGTTTGCTTCTAACTGAGATTTTGCGGCTAGCAAAGCAGAAATTTGAGATTGCAAATTAGCATTGTCAGTATCTGACTCTGAAGAGGCAGCTTTTAATTTTTTGATGGTTCTATTTCTTCTTCTCACTCTTGCTTGCTCTTCTTCAACTGTAGTTGCTAAGGCTGCATTTTCCTCATTCAAGGTATTATATTGAGATTCTAAACTGTCAACTTGTGTTTGGAGATCACTTTTTAAGGTTTCTAAATTCCCCACTTTTTCATTTAAAGATTTATTCTCTGCTTCTAACTTTGTCACCTTTCCACTTAGACTATAACTCTTGTAACCAGTCCAACATAATAATAATGCTAGGATGGCAACGACAATGGCTAGGACATTTCTTGAATTCATAATTTTGTTTTTTAATTTTCTCAAAAAAGTTAAACGAAGGAATTACTTGCTTCGTATGTAGGTTTCTCAAAACGAATTTAATAAAAATAAATTTAACGTTTATATTTCTTGGGGAGTAAATATATTTCTTTTTGTAAATGTATTGTTAAGCATCAGACGAATAGAGATTATTTCTCTAAAAATGCCTTAACTCTAGCCATCGCATTTTCCCTCACATTTACATAATAAAAATTCAAATCAACAATATGGTAATTTTTAAAAGTAACAAAAATGCTTCCTCTAAATTTTGGTTTGTGAGCCCAGAGAATTCCATCCTGTACCTTTGCATCCACCAAGTTTCTGGTAAAGTTTTTCTCAAATTTTCGAAGTACAGTTCCTTTGTTTAAATCTGCTGGTGCAAGGGAAGCATCCGTTTTCCAAGTTAAAGGATTGGTGACTGCAATATTATTGTTAGAAGTATAAATTTTGGGAGTATGACCATATTTCCATGTTCTCCAACTACAAAAACAATTAGTCTCCACAGGTGTCTCGCAAACTTTTATATTTTGAAAAGTATCTTTTTGAATTGGCATTCCTATCAAGTAAGCAGCAACTAAATCTTCTTGTAGCTCTTTTCCATCAAAATAATCTTTTAATAATTTAGTCGCATGATTCGTCCCTTGACTATGCGCAGCGATGACAATTGGTCGGCGCTTTCCAGTAGCAGTATTAACTGGATTATACTCTTTTAAATAAAAATCAAAAGCAGATTTTACATCAGAGTAAGCAAGTGCAAATGCTTTTTTTGCAGCCATTTTATCCTTGGTATAATAAGATTGAATATGCGCTTGTCGATAGCGAGGAGCATACACTTTTCCAGCTCCGTTGAAAATACTAGCTTGGTTTAAAATGGAACCTTCATCAGTTGTTTCATTTAATTTTGGATCATTAGTGGGAGCATTCCATAAGGTATTACCTCTTTTTTTAGTGTAAGTGGTAGGATGTAACCAAAATACATCTGCTTCTGCTGAGGCTTGTAAATCCAATAATGAAGGATCGGGCGTTCGATCTGCTTGATCTTTTTCAGTAGGTAAGGCAGCCCAATTTTCTTTTTTAGAATAGTCAGGAACAGTTGGAATTTGGGTTTCTTCGTATGCTGTTTTAGGAATCTTCGGTGAACAAGAAACAATAGAAAAAATGATGGTAAACAGTAATAAATTTCGGAGCATGATTTTAATTGTGAAATTAAGAAATTAACACATGATTTTTTTTTAAACCATATAAGAACCATATAAGTTTTCGCAAGTGGTCTTATATGTTTCTTCTATGTCTTATATGGTTTAAAAATTATACATAGTGAGTAATGATTAAACTAAAATAATTGTTTTAAAAAAATCTAAAATGAAATGATAATTTTCACCTTAGAACATATTGTTATTTAAATATGTTTTGACCCTTTGTATTCTCCTTAAAATTTGTTTGCTTTGAAAATTCAAAACATGACTCATAGAAAATATTTTTTTTTAAAATGACTATTCCACAGGAAGATATTTCTAAAAAACTGGTTTGGGAAAAAACAGTAAAAGTTGAAGTAAATTCATCTTACTGGAATGGTCAACCTCAAATTAAAAAAGGGAAAAAATTACCTGAGAAAAAACCAATCGTTGTTGAATTGTTTTGTGGTTGTGGTGGTACTTCTTTAGGTTTTGAAATGGCTGGATTCCATATTGCTCTTGGATGTGATATCCATGCTCCCTCAATTGATACATTTCACCATAATCATCCAAGATCTTCTACCATTCTAGGAGATGTAAAAAAAGTAAAACCTACTCAGATTCAAGAACTTCTAGGTGAGCGAAAAGTGGATGTTTTGATTGCAGGTGTTCCGTGCCAAGGTTTTTCCCTCAATAATCGGAAACGTCACGAGCAAGATGACCGTAATTTTTTGTACAAAGAATTTATTCGTTTTGTAGAAAAACTACAACCTAAATGTATTGTGGTGGAAAATGTTTCTGGTATGAAAAGCTCTGGGGACATTGTTAAAACTATTGAAAAAGAATTGGGTCAAGCTGGAAAAATGAAAGTAAAAAGCCAACTACTTTTTGCCCCAGATTATGGTGTTCCTCAAAAACGGCAACGACTTTTTTTTATCGGTGTTAAAGGTCAAGAATTTGATTTTTATAACATAAAAAAAACGCATGGGGAAGGTACAAAAAACGAATATATTACGATTCGAGAAGCGATTGGAGACTTGCCATCATTAAAATCAAATGAGTCAAAAGGTCAGTATGAAAAAAATCCCTTTTCCCTTTTTCAAAAAGCGATGAGGCGAAAAAATAACACGATACTTACAAATCATCTCGCACCAAATCATCCTCTTGCAACTATTCAAAAAATTAAAAACACTTCTCCTGGAAACCCAATGTATCCGAGGTTTAAACAGCGAATACGTTTGTCGTGGGATGGATTAAGTCCAACTCAGGTTTCGGGAGGTATTCGACCACAATTTCAATTGGGGCATCCTGAAGATAATCGAGGATTGACAATTCGGGAGCGTTGTCGAATTCAAAGTTTTCCAGATCATTTTGAAGTGAAGGGGGGGATAGTGCAAGCGCGTGTTCAGACAGGGAATGCTGTGCCTCCGTTACTTGCGAAGGCGATCGCTAAAGCGATAAAAAAGGTTTTGTAATTTTTTTTGCCGCAGATTACGCTGATTTTTATGATTTCTAAGATTGTTCCCACAATGGATTTTCACCCTGGGAGAAATTATGATAATCAGCGTAATCTGCGGCAAAAAAAAAACTCTATAATTAAAAAACATAACTATGCAAAAAATTCTCATCACCTCAGAGATGCGATCAATCGCACATCAAAAAACAAAACATTTACATTTCAATGAAAATCGTGGACTTAGTAAATTTGGTTCCGAAAAGAACAGGACTATTGTTGGTTATATCGGCGAACAAATGGTCATGGATTTTCTAAAAATAAAATCGCTCGATGACCAATTTAACTTTGACCTAACCTATCAAGGAAAACGACTTGAAGTCAAAACCATCTCTTGTAAATTCAAACCTTTTCCTCATTATTTGTGTACCGTCAATTCCCATAATTTAGATGGTATTCATAAACAGTCTGCAGATTATTATGTTTTTCTCCGCATCTTAAATGACCAATCCAAAGGGTGGATACTGGGATGTATTCCTTGCTCGGAGTTTTTTGAAAAAGGAAAATTTATCGAGAAAGGATCACAAGTAGTCAAAGGTGTTCAGTTTGTAAAAGCTAATGCGACGGTTCTTCCAATTAATCAACTTTACCCAATGAATATTTTAAAATCAAATGGTACATTTATGGAAAAATAACAAAATGAAAATCATCGACCTTTCGAAAACCATCCAATACAACGCTGGCGACCCATTTTTTATGAAAGTAAAAATCAAACACAAAGCACATCGAAAAGCGAAGTGGTTGATTCGATACTTAGGTTTGCCATTTCGACTTTTCCCAAAAAACTTTATCGGTTGGGCGGATGACACGATTAAAAATATGGGAGTTCACTCCACTACCCACATTGATGCGCCTTGGCATTACAGTCCAACTTGCGAGGGAAAACCTTCCAAAACGATTGATGAAGTTCCGTTGGATTGGTGCTTTGGAGAAGGCATTGTGATTGATATGAAACATAAAGAAGATTTTGATGCAATCACAAAAAAGGATGTTCAAGATTTTTTGGAAAAAGAAAAATTGGAATTAAAACCCAACATGATTGTTTTGATAAAAACGGGTCGAGACAAACACATGGGAACGAAGACGTTTTTTGAAAAAGGTACAGGAATGAGTGCCGAAGCAACTGAGTGGATTATTGATCAAGGTATCAAGGTGATGGGAATCGATGCATGGGGATGGGATTTACCTTTGCCATATTTGATTAAAAAAGCGAAAGAGACAAACAATTCTGAATTATTTTGGGAAGCCCACTTGGTAGGGCGAGATAAGGAATATTGTCATATGGAACAGTTGACGAATTTGGATGCGTTGCCATATTCAGGATTTAAGGTGGCGGTTTTTCCATTAAAAATAAAAGGTGCGTCTGCTGCGCCGGCAAGGGTAGTGGCGATGATGGATTAGGGAATATCCAATATCGAATATCCAACAAGGAATGATGAAGTTCCATGATTTGAATTTGTTTTTTGAAATTCACTTCGAAGTTGGACATTCCTTGTTGGATATTCGATATTCAAAAAACTACCTCCAAAATTTTATATTTTCTTTCTCCAATTCAGAAAATCTAGGCAGCGGATATTGCCAAGCCAAAATTTTTTCCATTACATCTGGAGTTGAGAAAATAATTGAAAATTGCTCATGTGGATCAAAATCATTTTGCCAATGATAGAATTTTCCAAGACCTTGTTCCTGCAAAGCTTCATTAAGAAAGAGAATGAAAAATGGGTCACATTGATTTTTAATAATTGATCAGTTTCATATTTTTTGCCATTCAATGTGAATCCTAAAATACCTTTTTCTATATCTTCGTACCAGTCTTGTAACAATATTTTTCCGCCGATCATTTTTGGAATTATTTCCATAAAGTATTTATAACCATGACTTTCTCTTGGGCAAATAGCCATTACGAAATAATCAAAAAACCAGAGAATTCTTTCAGTAGAATAAATGAAATTGGTTTTACCCAAATGCCTTGCATGTTCAATTTCTTCTGATGAATAATTTTGAAACAAACCTACATTTTTCATATTGTTGACTAATTCATCAATCTCTTTTTCAGTATATTTAAAATATTCTGGCTCCTTTTGGTTGGAACAAATCCAAGGAATTCTACCAAGTTTCTGACTTTCTACAACGATCGCAAAACGACTATTTTCATTATGTGGATTATTGTAAATCACAGGTCTATCTGAAACTATAAACAACCGATAGTCAATTCCTAAACTGCCATAAATTTTATTAAAAATATCTGCCGCTTCTGAAAATTTCCAAACATTATCTTCTGGTCTAAAATCAGATTGCATGTTCCCATCAAAATATTTGAAGTTGATATGTGATCTCAAAGAAATTGGTTTCCCATTATAAATGATTGTAATCATCAAATCCTTTTTGACGCTATAATATATTTCACGTCCATCCTCCCGAGTTTCTATGAACACCTTTCCAAAATTTTCTTTGTCAGGCAGAAAGGAAATGATATCCTTTAACAATGTAGTTACATTTTTTGCTCCCTGTTCATTTAGATAATCTTTGGGATCAAATATTTTATGATAAGTATGATGCTTTACAAAATCAAAACTATCTAGAACTTGATTGGAAACGAGAGGAACAGAGGTCAATAAGTTTTCTTCAAAATATTGATCCATCCGTTTTTTTACAGTTTGATAATCTCTTTTTCGATCTTGATAGGTTCGGGCTAAAATGAAAAGATCAATTAGTTTTTTAAAAATCTTTCTGTCGATAAAAGACTGAATTTTTTCTCTTTCTTTTTCTGAAATAATTTTGGAAGCATTCAAAAGATTTAGATGGTAAGTTTGTTCCCGTTGTATTTCTTGAATGATTTTTTCATCCACTTTTGTTTCTTCAAGTGTCACATTACCTCTTGATGCAATTGGAACATCCTTGAAATATTCAATGTATCGTTGATACCAATCTCTATCGCAAATGAATCCTTGTAATTTTGAAATCACTCGACTTCCACTATCTGAAAGTGGGCGCAATTCTTCCACCTGCTCTGGTGTTAGCACGCCATCTTGAAGATAAAAATCAAAGTCATATTTATTGTAATCGATAAAATTCATTGGAGATCATTTTTTGATTAAAAGTAAAGGATTTTTAATAATATGATTGAAAAATCAGAAAAGTAAAGAGCCAGAATTGATTTTATTATGTTTTCTTTTTTACTACCTAACATTAGGTAGTAAAAGTCATGTTTAGGTAATTTTTTAGAAACCTTATTATACCCTTTGAAAGTATGTAAATTGTAGTGTATATTCGCTTGTTGTTTATTTTGACTAAATCCAAATAAGCACTATCTTTACAGAATAAACCTTTATTTTATTGAGGTTTGACTAAATAAAAGCAGGATAATGAATTTAAGTGAATTAAAAATAGGACAAAAGAGCATCGTCCAAAATTTTGCAGATTCTCAAATGGGGGGAAAATTAATGTCGATGGGAATGCTCCCAGGTAGCT
>CAJQQY010000390.1 GCA_905480595.1 uncultured Saprospiraceae bacterium
CAAATTAAAATATGATTTTTTTTTAATATCATATTTTCAGTAAAAGCCTAACGGAGAGGGAGGCATGATTTATAAAAAAAGCCATATTGATGGTGATTCAATATGGCTTAAATTAGCAAGGGTTTGTATGCTTTGCTGATAGAATTATTTCTTGATCAGTTTTACTGATTTTGTACCTTTAACAGAATTTAATTTTACAAAATAAATACCATTTGTTAATCCAATAGCATCAATTGATGCGGTCTCTGAATTTGGACTTAGCGTAATTACTAGTTGTCCTTGAATATCAAATACTTGAATTAAGTCAATATTTTGGTTGCTTTTTATATTCCAAACATCATTGGTTGGATTAGGGAAAACATTAAACTCAGCACGATCAAATTCATCTATTCCTACAGATTCTCCTTTATAGAAATATAGGTTATCTACATAAATAGCAGTTGTTGAGCCATTACCTCCATCAAACTTAAATTGAATAGCATTGGTAAGGTCACCCGTAATACCTGCAACAGGAATTTCTATACTTTGCCATCCGCCATCTCCATTCGGAATGGCATGTGGAATTTCTGTCCCAGAACTTATGACCGTTATATTAGGAGCAACACCATCAACCGTCCAAATATCTAAATGTAAAAATTCCATGGAAGTAATATCCTGAACACTATTAAATTCAATTCCTTGATAATTAAAATTTGGATAGGCTAATACTACATTTCCTGAACCTCCTGCTCCGGTAGGTTCGAAGGATGAGCTTGCAGTAACAAAACCACTTTGGTTCCAATTTGGATTGTAGTTAGCACCATTTATATTGTTATAGGCATCACTAAAAATTGAGATCACATCTTCTACATTTCGAACTGGTGGTGTTGGTGCATCTATATGAGGTGCTCCAATATAATAAGATACCGTATAAGTTTTAGTAATGGTACCATCTTGTGAGGTGACCATTACCGTAGCATCGCCAGGAATTGTGGTAGCTTGTGTTATAATTGCCGAAGCCAATGCATCTGCAGTTGTGGCTAAAGTAATTTGAGGTACTACTGTTGTTCCTCCAGGTAACGCAAGAGAGTAAGATTCAGAATTAGGGGTAAAACCTGTGATGGGAGTTCCATCTACTTCCAAAGCACTTAAAGTCGCATCAGTTCCTGTTGCAGCTGCAGTTTTCCAGAAATATATATTATCTACATAAATAGCAGTTGTTGAACCATTACCTCCATCAAACTTAAATTGAATAGCATTAGTAAGATCACCCGTAATACCTGCAACAGGAATTTCTATACTTTGCCATGCGCCATCTCCATTCGTAATAGCGTGCGGAATTTCTGCTCCAGAACTTATGACCGTTATATTAGGAGCTACACCATCAACCGTCCAAATATCTAAATGTAAAAATTCCATTGCAGTAATATCCTGAACACTATTAAATTCAATTCCCTGATAGTTAAAATTTGGATAGGCTAATACTACATTTCCGGAACCTCCTGCTCCAGTAGGTTCGAAGGTTGAGCTTGCAGTACCAAAGCCACTTTGGTTCCAATTCGGATTGTAATTAGCACCATTTATATTGTTATAGGCTTCACTAAAAATTGAAATCACATCTACTGCATTTCGAACTGGTGGTGTTGGGGCATCTATATGAGGTGCTCCAATATAATAAGATACCGTATAAGTCTTAGTATTGGTACCATCTTGTGAGGTGACCATTACTGTAGCATCGCCAGGAATCGCAGTTGCTTGTGTTATAATTGCCGAAGCCGATGCATCTGCAGTTGTGGCTAAAGTAACTTGAGGTACTGCCGTTGTTCCTCCAGGTAACTCAAGAGAGTAAGATTCAGAATTAGGGGTAAAACCTGTAATGGGAGTTCCGTCTACTTCTAAAGCACTTAAAGTTGCATCAGTTCCTGGTGCAGCTGCAGTCTTCCAAAAGTATAGATTATCTACATAAATAGCATTTGAAGAACCATTACCTCCATCAAATTTAAATTGAATAGCATTAGTAAGGTCACCTGTAATACCTGGAACAGGAATTTCTATACTTTTCCATGCACCATCTCCATTCGTAATGGCGTGCGGAATTTCTGCTCCAGAACTTATGACAGTTATATTAGGAGCTACACCATCAACCGTCCAAATATCTAAATGTAAAAATTCCATTGCAGTAATATCCTGAACACTATTAAATTCAATTCCTTGATAGTTAAAATTTGGATAGGCTAAGACTACATTTCCGGAACCTCCTGCTCCGGTAGGTTCAAAGGTTGAGCTTGCAGTACCAAAGCCACTTTGGTTCCAATTCGGATTGTAATCAGCACCATTTATATTGTTATAGGCTTCACTAAAAATTGAAATTACATCTACTGCATTTCGAACTGGTGGTGTTGGTGCATCTACTGTAGGGGCTTGAGAAAACCCGAAGGTGCTCACAAAAAGAAATAGTAATAGAGAAAAATTTTTCATTGTTATAATGTTTAATTAGTTTTTTATTTATGAATTTTCAACACAAATCTACGTTATTTTTTTTCCTGATTTTTTAAGACTATCTCATTTTTTTCGGTTTTTGCGTAAAAAAGTATTTCTACTTTTAATCACAAAAAAAATATACTTTTTTTAATATCATATTTTCAGTAAAAGCCTAACCTACTAAAAAAGAAAGCGCCTTCCACTTTCGTAGAAGACGCCTCTTTTTAAAAACTTATTTAGGAAAGATAATCCAAATTCAATTTTGCAGAAAGACTGAACTATTTGCATTACTCTATTTTTTTTTGTAAAATCGTTTCTCAAAAAATTCTGCTAGAAAAAATTCTAACTTTCATTTAAAAAAAATACTTAAGCACTAAATAAGTAGTGCGCAATGATTAATCAGGGATTTTATAACTATCTTTTTTCGCTATTTATTCCTTAAAAAATAAATCCATAGTAAAGCTATGCATTGATTTTTCAAGAAAAACTATCAAAAAAATCTTAGCTCTAAAATTTACCTGATTAATCATTGCGCACTACTTAGACAAAAATTGTAATTCATATGTTAGAAAATTTCACGCCACTCACACATGAATCGCCTGTTGACAAAATCATCATACAAATTAGAAGTTTAATTACTTCAGGTCAAATAAAACCTGGAGATAAACTACCTTCAGAAAGAAAATTAGCTGAAAAACTAGGTGTTGGCCGAACTCATGTTCGCGATGCTATTAGTAAATTAGAATTTTATGGTATTCTAAAAACGCTTCCTCAAAGCGGAACTGTCGTCGCTGGAATTGGCTTAGTTGCTTTAGAAGGTTTAATTACGGATGTTTTAAAATTGGAAAAAAGTGATTTCGCATCATTGGTAGAAACAAGAGTTATTTTAGAAACTCAAGCAGCAAAACTCGCTGCCACTCGAAGAACAGACAATGATATTGAAGAAATAAAAAAGGCCATTTCTGCTTATGAAATAAAAATAAAAAATAAGCAAAGTGCTGTTGAAGAGGATTTAATGTTTCATCTCAAGATTGCTGAAGCAAGTAAAAATTCAGTCCTAAAATCCTTGATGCTGATTATCACTCCTGACATTGTCAAAAATTATATTACTTATAAAGTTTGTGATGAACAAACTGAATTCAAAGCTTTTCATGAGCACCAAAAGATTCTTGATTTTATCATCAAAAAAGATAGTGAAGCAGCTAGTGCCATGATGCGTGAACATCTTAATGGTGTATTGAATTTTAGTACTGAAACTAAGTCTATCAATAATATTGGTATTAATCCTGTTTAAAAATCAGGAGGAAATTACTCTTCCCTATTTTCTTTTTTCCAAAATAATTTGCGTGCACAATTAATTTTAAAAGCAAATGGTTCAGGAGATACAAAGCAATTAATACTCTTGCAATTATTTGGTTAACACTCTCCCATTCAATTGATTGGTAAATTTTCCATCCTCCACCGATAGCTTTCCATTGATAATGCTAAACTCTAAACCGACTGCCATTTCAAAAGCATTTGAATAATCTGCCACATCTTTAAATGTCTTTGGATCAAAAATAATTACATCCGCAAAATAGCCTTCCTGCAATTTTCCTCGGTTGGGTATTTTCAGAATGTCAGCCGTTTTTGAAGTGCTTCCATTTATAAAATCAGGAAGGTTGATTACTTTTTCTTGCTGCACATATTTATAATATTTTCGAGGAAAAGAACCATACTTTCGAGGGTGTCCAGAATTACCATCGGAGCCAGTTACGACCCAAGGTTGTTTCATGAAATTATAAATATCATTTTGCGTCATATTAAATGAAGCAACTCGAACTCCCCTATCTTTAAGCACTTCATAAACTGCTGCTTCAGCTGAAAGTTGAAGTATCTCAGCTACTTCCAATAAATTTTTTCCAACATACATCGAGTCATCCGTCTGAACAAATAATAATTTATCAGGACCTCCTCGGCGAGTGATGTTTTCTTTCGTTTCTTTTAAAATTAGAGCTTGAAGATCAGGCTGGTTATATCTCAAAAATAAAGAATCCTTTCCCCCACTCTCTGCCCAACGTGGAACTGTTGCTGCTTGCAATCCAGTTGCTGAAGCATTATAAGGATATTGATCGGCAGTCACATCTATACCTTCTTTTCTCGCTGCTTCGACGAGATCAATAATGTCTTTACTCTGATTCCAAACATCAACTCCTAAACATTTTATATGTGCAATATGGATGGGCAACTTTGCCTGTCGTCCTATTTCGATGGCTTCTTCAATCGCACCTTTTAACCCGACGGTATATGATCCTTCATCACGAATATGTGAATCGTAAATTCCATTATTCTTCGCAACAACTTTAGCAAGTGCAATAATTTCATCTGTATCACCATAGCTACCTGGGGCATAAAATAAACCAGTAGACATTCCAAATGCACCTGCGTCCATTTCTTTTTGAATTAGAGATTCCATGTTTTTCATTTCTTCCGCTGTCGCTTTTCTATTAGTTCGACCGACTACTAGTTTTCGAATAGTACCGTGGCCAGCCAATAAAACGGCATTAGTTCCTATTCCATATTTTTCATAAAGTGCTTTAAAATCTTTTGTTGGGAAAAAGCTATTGCCATCGTTACCTGCCACAACCGTCGTGATTCCTTGCATGAGAAAAGGCAAATTATGTGATTTATCAGGAAGCTTTAATTCTCGATCTGAATGAGTATGCGGATCAATAAATCCAGGGCAAACAATTAATCCATTTGCATCAATAGTTTTGACAGCATGAATCGTTAGATTTTTTTCTTCGCCTATGTAAACAATTTTATCATCCTTAATTCCAATTGAAAAATGACTTGGAAGTGTATCTATTCCATTATAGACCGTTCCATTTTTTATCAAAAAGTCAACGTTAAGCTCTTCCTCATTACAGGAAAGGATGAAAAGAGTTAAAGCAAAAAAGAATATTTTTTTCATGGCATTTTTTTATTCTCCTTTAAAAATTAATAATTGCATCATCTCTGTGGCAGATACTTTTCCTTTTTCTTTTATAAATTCTCTTGGAGTCGAATCGCCTATTTCGTAAGTAATTCCTACAGCATCGAATTGGGTGTAAATCCAATTTTTCGAAACTGGTCCTCCGAGGTTGGAATCTTTTTCATTCGGCTCTTCACCTAAAGATTGATTGATTCCTCCCAACCAATAATCTTTAAAATGTGGAAGGTGTTTGGGAATTTCTCGCATGGTATAATACACATCCCAATAGGTAGAATGGAAATCTAATCCTAAAATAACATCTGATTTATTTTGTTTGACTGTCTTTACAATGAAATTAGCAATCTGCCGATTTTCAGGTTGATGATAGTAAGCCCAGTCTCGATTAGGATCCACACCTCCTGCATTGTGTCGCCAATGTCCCATGTCAACTCCATCTGGATTCATCAATGGAAAAACTAGTACTCGATATTTTTTTCTAAAAGCATTTGATAGCGGTTGGTCTTTTAAAATTTCATCTAAAAACGCTTGCATGGCAAAATAACCTGTTACCTCTGGAGGATGTTGGCGAGACATAATAACAATCACATCTTTCTTTCGAACATCGCCATCATGAATATCTAGCAACCATAAATCTTTTCCCATTTTGCTTTTCCCAATACTTGATAACAATACATTTGCATGTTGGGATTTCTCCTCACACCATTGTTTTACGTGAGTGGTATTTTGAATTTCTTGAGCAGCAACCCAAAGCTTATCTGAGTTGACATCTAAGGTTAAAAAAACATTTACGCTATCTGCTGCTAACTGAATCAAAGTGGAATCTAATGCTTCCCAATTTTCTCCATCTCTACTAATTTTTGGGGGATAGCGATGACCATGTTTGGAATAATTTAATTCTACTTGAATAGTTTTTGGGGCATCAGACCAAACTCGGAAGGCATAATATGCGCTATTGTTTATTGGGAAATTTTCAGGTGAAATAGTCGCTTGAAATTTATTGTCATCCATAAATTTAAAATTATTCAAGCGTGCTCCGTCAAATAAATTATCCGCATAAACTCCCTGCGGAAATGAATATTGTTTTTTGGTTTGGACTTCAATTGGTTTGTCAGTCGTATCTACAGGTTTGGGGAAATCATACGTTTTGGCTTGATAAGATCGACAACTTGAAAATAGAAGAAGTGAAATAGTAAAAAGGTAAATTAATTGTTTCATCGTTTTGTTTTGTCTAAAAGTTCATTTGTAAACAAGATAAACATTAATCTTAAAATTCAAGGTTGTGCTTAAATACGGAGTAAGAATACTTTTTAATTTTGGTGGAAAAAATATTAGATGATTGGAAGATTTCGAAATGTTTTTTTGAAAAAGGAAAGGAAGTAAAAGAGCAATATATAAAACAAAAAAGGAGAGTCGAACTAAGTTCGACTCTCCAATTTTTATCCTGTGTTAATTATTTAATCAATCAATGATTAATCATTAATTAATCAACAATTATCATCTTCATGGTAGCTGTATGGTCAGCAGATTCTAATTGATAGTAAAGAACTCCAGTTGCATTGAATTCATCTCTTGTTAAACTAACAGAGTTCATTCCTTTAACTGCATCATCCAATTTAATCAATTTAAG
>CAJQQY010000391.1 GCA_905480595.1 uncultured Saprospiraceae bacterium
TTCGTAGCAAACTAATTGCTTGGGACGTTCATTCCAATCTGTGCGCAATGGTAAATCTACCGTTCCTTCTTCCTCTGAAACAAGTCCATCAAGCAAGGCAACATATCTTTTTTTAATCGTTCGTTTGATGAATTGAGATTGTAAAGCTTTGTGTATTTTCAATGATTTTGCAATCAACATTATTCCAGAAGTTGACATATCCAATCGATGAACAATCAATGGACCAGTTGCATCTGGATATTTTTTCTTCATTCTATTAGCTACCGAATCTTGAATGTTTTTTCCAGGAACAGATAAAAATTCAGCTGGCTTATTGACCACCAATAAATGTTCATCTTCAAAAATAATTTCTATTTCTTTTCCTTCTGCTGGATTTTTTAACAATGGATTTTCATCCACTTCCATACCTTCCAACATATGCCCTAGGATTGGTTTACATTTTCCGATACAAGCTGGATAAAAATTTCGATGCTTTCTGATTTCAGATTTTGGAGATTGTCCCCACCAAAATTCAGCCATCGCTAATGGTTTCATTTTATGTTGAAAAGCATATTGCAATAATTTTGGAGCAGCGCACTCCCCCGCTCCACCCATCGGAGTTTGATCTTGAAAAATATCTAACAAACTTTTTATTTCTCCTGCTTGATTTAAAAATTGGTATTGATCAAATATCTTTTTTTGCAGATTGGCTGATTTAGTTTTACGCTCTTCTTTTAATATTTCAATTTGAAATTGATCTATGTTTTTTTGATTTTGAGAAAGGCGATTTTCCCAAAACTCTACTACTCTTTTTAATTCCTTTTTCCCATTTATACTTTCTTGATTTAATACTTTATTTATTTTTTCGAACTCTTCTGGAGAAAGTAATTCTCTTTGATTTTGTCTTTGAATTTTTCGTTCTCTTTTATTAATTCTCAATTGATTTTTCTGTTCCTCTATTTGAGTCGCAGCTAATATTTTATCCTTTTCCATTCGCTCAACACAAGCAATAAATTCAGGAAGGCTTTCTAATTGTTTAATTTCCTGATTAATAATATTGAGTTCATCCATTCCTATATTTATAAAATTGTCCTTCTGCCAAGCATCAAAAACAGGAGGAACAAATTTAGAATAATGACTACTATCTGCCAATTTTCCTGAAAAAGCGGAAAGGTATCCAATTTCGTTTTTCTCATTTTGAACAACTAAAACACCAAACATTTTTCCAATAATCACATCTGGTTTTTCTTCAATTAAACCAAAGTCATGATCCCACTCCGTTTGAGTTTCGATATGATTTTGAAGTTCTTTCGCTGCTAATAAACAAAGTGGATGAGGCTGGTAATAAAATGGGAAGGTGAATCGCTCTGGTAAAGAGTAATTTGAAATAGGAGATTGGAAGTGGGTAAAACAACTTTCTGACATCGACATAATTTCTATCTGGTAAAATTTAGAACTGCAAAAGTACAAAGCTTTTTAATTGGAAAAAATCTTTTTAGGAAAAGGCATAAAAAAAGTCTGTTCCAAAATTAATTGAAACAGACATTGATATTTTTCTAAAAAAAATTAATCCACCAAGTGATTAATGATATCATCTTCGTAATCTCCTGGACCAGATCGGTGGTCTCCGTATCGAATTGAGTTATAAAATTTTGCTGCTGTTGTTTGAATATAAGGCACTAAAAAAAACAACCCAATTCCTATGGTTAGAATAGAAAGAAATAACCATCCTAAAAATCTAAGCATCAAAATGAAGTAATCAAATTTATGGCCATCCATTAATTCCCAACTATCTTTAAGTGCATCAACAATTCCAATTTCTGGATCATCAGCAATGATGAAAAATGTTTGCGCCAATCCAAAGGCAACTATAAACCCAGGGATCACAAGTAAAACAAAGCCAACTAAAATAGCAAGCATCATCAAAATATAAGCACCTAAAGCTTTCACAAAAAATTTAAATCCATCAAAAATAGTCCCTAACTCTACATCTTCTTCTTCACGAGAAATCTTGAGATAAAACATTGCCATTCCTAATGTCAAAGGAGCAGTTAAGAGGAGAAAAATTAAATCTCCAATACCGTCAAATTCTCCAATAATAGAAACTATAACTGTAATTAAAAATGCAACGGCTCCCATTCCCCATTTCCCAGTAAGTGCAGCTTTTGCTTCATCCATTAATTGATCCTGAGGCATGACTACATAATTTTCTTGTGGATGTTCCATAATTTGATTTTGGTTATTTTGTTAATAATTTTTGTTGTCTGTAAAGTAACAAATTAGTCTTAATTTTTCACATCATTCATCATTTCTTCGATGGCTCTTTCTAGCTGTTGATCTCTTCCATTATCAATTATGCCTGGTTCATTTTTCACTTTTACATTCGGTTCTGTTTGTAAATTCTCCATCCAATTTCCATTGATGTCCTTAGCACTTACTGGTACTACTCCCCAGTAAGATCCGTCAGGTAAGCCTTCCCAACCTGCAAAACTACAAGTTCCAGGAGTTGGCATTCCTACGGTTTTTCCAATTTTCAAATCAGAATATCCGCAAGCAAAACAATGTCCGTCGGAATATTGCGCTTCGTTGATCATCGCCAAAGTTGGCTTAGTCCATCGAGACGTTGGCTCACCACCTACCACTTTCGCTTCCGTTTCATAACTGATAAATGGAACACCTGTAAAGAACATTGCCAAGTCAGCTACCAAGTCACCTCCTCCATTAAATCGAGTATCTACAATCATTCCTTTGCGATCAAAATATTTACCCATCATTTCTTGATAAATATCTCGGTATGGTCCGTCACCCATTCCTGGAATATGTACGTACCCTAAAGTTCCATTACTTTTTTCGTGAACTTCTTTTTCATTTTGTTTTACCCATCTTTTGTAAAGCAATCGGTTTTCTTGTCCAAGAGAAATTGGTTTTATCGTAATCATTTCTCTCTTTTTAGTCGCAGGATCGAGTACTTCAAGCAAGGTAAATTTGTTAGCTTTTCTATTTAAATATTTTGCCACATCTTGATTTGGTTCGATAGTAACGCCATCAATTTTTTCGATAATCATGCCTGCTTTGACATTTATTTTCGATTTATCCAATGGCCCACCTTTAATCACCTCATCAATCAAAATTCCATTTCCTGTGTGATCGTCATTCATAAAAATTCCAAGCGAAGCAGTTGCATCTTTATTTGGCATACTTCCTCCTCTATAACCAGCTCCTGCATGCGAAACATTTAATTCCCCCAACATTTCAGAAAGCATTTCTGTCAATTCATATGAATTGCCAATATGTGGTAAATATTTTCCATACTCCGTCTTCATTTGATTCCAATCAATTCCGTGAAAATCAGGATGGTAAAAAATCGCATTCGTTCGAATCCAAACATGATTAAACATCGCTTCTCTCTCAGCATTCGCATCATACTCCATTTCACCTTTTATTTTTACACCTTTGTTTTTGCTAGCAGCAGGATCTATTTTTGAAATTTTTCCACCACTTAGAAGGTAAAGGTTTTTCATCTCTTTATCCCATTGAAGACTTCCAGAATTAGCACCGAGCTTCATCGCCATTTTGGTTTCTTTAGTTCGTAAGTCTGTACTCCACAAATTCATTTTACCCTCAAATCTTGATAAATAATATAATTTATCTCCATCCTTGGAAAGCACCGCATCACCTAATCGAGAAGAATGAATCGTCAATCGACTCCTCTGATCTTTCATTTTATCCCAGTCAAAAGTTAATGGTTTAACTTTGTCCTTATCCTCGTCTTTTTTATCCTTTTCGTCATCTTTTCCGTCTTTGTCCTTCTTCTTGCCTTTTTTCTTTTTTCCTTTCTTTTTGTCTTCGTCCTTTTCTTTTGCTTCTTTTTCCTTCTTCTCTTTTTCTTCCTTTTCTTTTTTCTCAGCCTCTTCTATGGCTTTCATTAATTTGTAATCTTCTTCGCTAAGGTTAAATTTATCCCAAGCTTCTTGCGTAAAAAACATGCTGTACACATCACTCTCTGATCGGCCACTTGTCGCATAAGATTTTAATCCATCTCGATTACTGAACCAAAGCATCTGCTTTCCGCCATTGACCCATTTTGGACTAGAATCATAGTAACCACTTTCGTTCAAGTTGATTCGCTTCGAACCATCTGCTGCCATCAATAAAACATCACTATTATTTAAAGACAATCCCCAATCGACCAAAAGCCATTTCGAATCTGGACTCCAAGTGAAATATTGATCACCATCTCGCATGGTAAATAAATCTTCTGGAGTTAAAAGTGTTACTTCTTTCTTAGTTGCAACATCTATAATTTTTAGTGTTCGGCGACCTTCGATGTAGGCTAGTTTTTTTCCATCAGGAGAATATTCTGCGAGGTAATTATCTTTATCATTTTCGATAACTGCAGATTCCTTGATCAAAGTTGAAGCATAGAAAAATGGTTCTTCCTTTCTAGTTTTTTCAGTTTTGTACACACTCCATTTTCCATTTCGTTCGCCGCTGTAAACTATTGATTTACCTTCTGGACCCCATGAAACAAAGCGTTCAGCAGTTGGAGTATTAGTTAACCTTTTTGTAAAAGACTCTCCTACGGAGGTTACAAATACTTCTCCTCTGGAAATAAAAGCAATTTCTTTTCCATTTGGAGAAACAGCCATTTCGTTAAC
>CAJQQY010000392.1 GCA_905480595.1 uncultured Saprospiraceae bacterium
TAATAAAAAAAATTGTCATGTCTTAAAAAATGACCTAACTCTATAAAGTAAGTTGCACGAGTTTGTCTTTATATTCTGGAATACGAAAAAAGAATAAAAATGAACATTTGAATATTTTCACCTAAAAACTCTTCTTATATAAAAAAGATAACGACGAATACAAAAGATTTAAAAGTGAAGAGTGGAAATGTATTTAATATAAATATTTACCCAAATCCTGCTGATAGTCAAGTAGTTATAGAATATTTTAATCCTAATAATGGAAAAGTAAAAATGGAAATGGTAGATATAAATGGCAAAAAAATACAAACTATTTTTGAAGGGACAACGACTGAAGGAACTCAAAAAGTTATATTTGAAATGCCAGATATTGCAGATGGGATGTATTTTATTTCGGTTGAGAACGATAATCATAAAAATGTAAAAACCATTTTTATTGAATAAAAATCACCATTTAAATGTGATTGTTATCACAGAATAAAGAAGAAGAGGAGAGTAAATTTGAGGTAAATAGATATTAATTAATTTAATTCAAATTGAAGATATGAAAAATGTAATTGTATTGTTATCAGTATTAAGTTTCCTTTTGGTTGGACAAAATTTATTAGCTCAAACTACAGCTAGTCTTAATGAAGATGAGACGAAAGGAATCTTATTGATGCTCGAAGAAGAGAAGTTGGCTAGAGATGTTTATTTGGCATTGGATGACAAATGGAACAGTACTGTTTTTTCTCACATTAGTAATTCTGAGCAAAGACATTATGATAAAATGAATGCTTTGGCTAAGCAATTTAACTTGGCGATTCCTGCTTCCGTTACGAATGACGAGAAGGGAAAATTTCTAAATAAAAAACTCCAACAAGCATATGATGAAATGGTCGAAATAGGAAATGTGAGTTTAGAAAATGCCCTTCGAATAGGAGCAAATGTCGAGGAGCTAGACATTCAAGATTTAAGCGAAGTAATGGCACAGACTGAGAATGAAGATATTCTTAATGTGTACAATCAATTAAAACAAGCTTCAGAAAAGCATTTACAATCTTTTACTAAAAATCTTTCTAAAGAAGGGATGGATTATACTCCATCAATATTAAGTCAAAAAGATTTTGATGCTATTATAAATGCTAAAGCATCTTGCCAAGGTGGAAAGGGAGAAGCGAAAGGATGTTGCAGTAAAAAAGCTAAATCTGCCAAGTCGGAGAAAGGTTGCGGAAATAAGAAAGGTAAAAAGGGAAAAAAAGGAGGTGCATGTTGCAGCTCATAAAGGTTGATTTTTTTGTTTGTTAATAATACAGTAATTGTGATGTTTTAATTAACATCGCAATTACTTTTTTTACTTTTTTTATTTTAGCGACTAATCGTTATTTTTGTTAAAATATTTGTTCCAATGAAAAATGATAAATCCTGCAAAACGCCACGTTGGCGGATGCTTAAAAGTCAGTTGAACAACCTCTCTGCTCAGGAGTTTATTTCTGCTTCAAACACATTGGAGGATGCGATAATTATCGATGTTCGACGAGAAAATGAGTATGAAATTGGACACCTTCCGAACTCGATTCATATGGATTTCTTTGCTGATGATTTTTTAGACAAAATCGAAAACCTAGAAAAAGAAAAAGACTATCTGATTTATTGTCGGTCGGGTCGAAGAAGTATTCGAGTATGTACTTGGATGCAAAATGGTGGATTTGACAATCAAAAAGTTTTTAATCTAGATAAAGGTTTGGGAGATTTGCTAGAGCAATTTCCTGAAGCAATAGTTCGTCCTTAATTTTAAAAAACATAATAAATGAAATATTTTATCTCTGTATTTTTTTTTGTAAATGTATTGTTTTTTTCAGCTTGTGAAAATTCAACTACTTCTACTAAGTCAACCGATAATGTTGAAGAAGCTGAAAACAACAACAATGAAGTTTTTTTGAAAAAAGGAAAACAAGTTGCTGCTGCTACATTCAAAACCTTGAGTGGGAATCTTCAGAAAGCAATGAAAGAAGGTGGAGTCCCTAATGCTTTGGAATACTGTAATTTAGCTGCCATGCCTTTAGTGGATAGTCTTTCCAAAGTTTATGATGCAGAAATTCGGCGTACCTCACTTAAAGTTCGAAATCCTAAGAATCAACCAACTTCTCAAGAATTAGCACAGCTTCAAGCCTTTGAGAAACAATCAAAAGCAGGGAAAAAGATGAATGCAGTTGTAAGAGAAATTGACCCACATACTGTTGCTTTTTATGCACCAATTAGCATAATGCCGTTGTGTGAAAAATGCCATGGGAAAGTTGGAAGTACATTGTTAGAAAAAGATTATGAAGTAGTTCAGAAACTTTATCCAGAAGATAAGGCGATAGGTTATATGAGTGGTGATTTACGTGGAATGTGGAGTATTTCTTTTAAAAAGTAAAAGGATGTTTTAGATAGCCAAATTTGATTTTATCCGCCCAATCCGCGTTCCCTTCAAGAGAAGCATTACTCTTCCTTTTTATCTCCTTTCTGTGGCGATAATTTATAGATCAAATATCCAAATCCAACTACAAAATGTAGCACGATTATCCCCATTATTATTTTTGACCATATATCAGAATCCATTATTATTGATGTTTAACTTTTGAATGGCATAAAGTTAAGGCATCCTTTATTTTTGATATGTGATTTAAATCACCAAATTTCGTTTCTTTGCTCTTCATCTTTGCCTCACTAATTAAAAAAATATTAAAAATGAAAAATTTAAGTTTATTTCTAGCCGTAGTTTTGGTGCTTTTTTCTAGTTGTGGATCTACAGCTCAAAATGAAAAAAATACTTCATCTACCGAAGTTCAACAAGGAAGAATCGACATAGATGTTGCTGAATTTAAAAATAAAATGAAAGAGAAAGATATCGTAATTCTAGATGTCAGAACTCCAGCTGAAACTGCACAAGGGAAAATAGAAGGAGCCATTGAAATAGATGTAAAATCTTCAGATTTTGATGAAAAAATAAAAGCGTTAGATAAAGACAAAACTTACCTAGTTTATTGCAGGAGTGGACGTAGAAGCGTTACTGCATGTAATGTTTTGGAAGAAGAAGGTTTTAAAAAAACGTATAATTTATTAGGTGGATTTAATGCTTGGAAAAAATCTTCTGAATAAAAAACTAATCTGAACTTTTTTACCTTTGTGGGCAAAATAAATTGAAGTAAAAGAAGATCAAATCTTCTTTTACTTCAATTTATTTTAGCCTGTTTAGCTTTGATCCCGATTTAAAAATGCTAACTGGGATTACAAATTTACCTTTATTTTTTCTTAACTGTTTTGTCTTATTTTCTAAAGGAGCAATTGCAATTGTTTTGATAGGAAAAATTGAAGAGACAATGAATTCAAAAAAAAACATGACAAACATATTTAAAATTACAAGTTTCTTCGAAGGGGTATCGTATGTCCTTTTATTGTTCGTAGGAGTTCCACTAAAGTATTTTGGAGACAATCCAATTCTAGTAAAATCACTAGGCATGCCTCATGGAATGTTATTTCTTGCCTACATCGTAATGGCTTTATTGATTCGTGAAAAAATGAAATGGGATGTGAAATCTACCCTTGGTGTATTGGTAGCCTCGATCCTTCCTTTTGGAACTTTTTATATCAATAAAAAGTATTTTGGAACAGCGATATAAAATTACATCTAGTGATTTTTATCACAATAAATAGAATTAAAAGTACATACCTTTGTATAATTAAAATGAAAATATGAATAAGGAAACAATAATTATAGACAATCTAAAATGTGGCGGTTGCGCAAATACAGTCACTAAAAAGCTTCAAGCAATGGAAGGCGTGAAAAATGTAAATGTTTTGTTAGAAACATCTACTGTTGAAATTGAAAAAGAGGAAAACGTGACCAGAGAAGCACTAATTGAAAAATTATCTAAATTAGGATATCCAGAAATAGGCACTTCTAATTTGGTTCAAAAAGCAAAGTCTTATGTGAGTTGCGCCATTGGTCGACTCGATGCATAAGTTTGAATTTTCGTTTTGTTTTGTAAAGAGTATGAGCATCCTAGCTCGTACTCTTTTTTTATAAAAAAAGTTGGGATTCAAATTTCTTCAAATCCCAACTTTAAAATTGATTTTTTTAAATCTAAAATCTAGTTTTTCATTAAACTTCCTTTATTTCTAACATACCCATCTTTATCTACAAAAATGTAATGGTATAACCCTACATTTAGATTTTCTACATTAAGCTCAAACGAGCCATTTGTATTTACTTGAATTTCTCTTACTCTTCGACCTAAAGCATCAATCAATTGGAAGTTCAAAGTTTCAGTTTGATCATTTTCTAAACGAATATTCAAAGTTTCATGAACTGGATTTGGAAATAATTCTACCTTCACAATTTTATCAAGATCCTCAGTTGAGGAGATGACCACATTTACCGTTTCACAAATAGTATTAGATCCTGCACTATTTGTTACCGTCAAACAAACCGTGTACATTCCCGATGCTGAATATGTATGTTGGGGGTTTTGATCTATACTTGTATTTCCGTCTCCAAAATCCCAAGCCCAATCTGTCGGATTATTATTGGAGGCATCAGTAAAGTCTACCAATCCTGCACTTTGCGTCACAAAAGTAAATGCTGCAACTGGTGCAACAGTTACCGCTACATCTTGACAAACCGTATTGGAACCAGCACTATTTGTAGCAGTCAAACAAACATTATATGTCCCAAAGGAAGCATAAATATGTTGGGGGTTTTGCATAGTATTTGTATTTCCATCTCCAAAATCCCATAACCAACTAGTTGGTAAATTCGTCGAATTATCTGTAAAATCTACCGTCCCAGTCGTTTCCCCTGTAAATGAGAATGCCGCACCTGGAATGGTAGTAATGGTAACTGTTACCATCGAACAAGTTGTATTAGAACCGGCGGAATTCGTTGCTGTCAAGCAAACAGTATAGATACCAGTAGCTGCATAAGTATGAGTTGGATTTTGTTGAGTGCTTGTATTCCCATCTCCGAAATCCCATAACCAGCTAGTTGGGGAATTTGTAGAATTATCTGTAAACATAACTGTTCCTCCATTAGATGTGGAAGAGAAATCTGCTACAGGAGTTGAAGCATTACTAATTGTTATCGTAGAACAAGTTGTATTAGACCCCGCAGAATTTGAAGCAGTCAAACAAACAGTATAGGTACCATTAGCTGCATAAGTATGAGTTGGATTTTGTTGAGTGCTCGTATTTCCATCCCCAAAATCCCACATCCAACTAGTTGGGGAATTAGTAGAATTATCTGTAAATGTAACTGTATTTCCATTTGATGAGGAAGAGAAATCTGCAACAGGAGTAATCACTACAATATTTTGAATTGAAAAAGAAGCACTAGTCACTTGGCCGTCTGAAATACTTGCACTTGCTAAACCGATATCATTATTACCATACCAATTATAGGAAGTATCTATAGTTGTAGTAGTATTTATCGTAGTCCAAATTCCAAAATTTAGAATTTCGATTGTAGTTGTACTCATTTGAATATTCCTTTCTCGCAATCCATCAACAGAACCACTTGGTGTAATTACTGTTCCGTACCCATCAAAAAGAATATCATCATTAAAGGTGTTCGTGACTCTAATTGAATCTCCAAAACCAGAATTATCTTCCTGAGTAAAACTTATAGAACTCATGTCTGTAAAACTAGTGTTATAAGTGGTCGGTATTTCAAATACTTTATTAGCAGGACTAAACTTTGTGCTAAGATATTGTCCAGAATTATTAGAAGATGTATCTGTATATAATCCCAAAAGAAAAAGCTCTGTACTTGTTTCTTGATAATAAACAAAACTTCCATCAACTTCACTCGCCAAGGTTGCATTTGGGTACTCTGAACTCCCTGGTGTTCCACTAGGAGCAATAAAAGAGTTTGAAGTAGTATCAGTTGGGATCATCGAACTCAGGTCATAGGTTTGATTAGCACCAGCATTACCAATGTCAAAATTGACTGGAACATCACAATTCACAGTAGTCAGTACATCACCAGCATTCGGAATATCTGAAGCATCTAAAGTGATCTGAGCATAAGAAAATAAAGGGAGGAAAAAGAAAAGTAGAAAGGATAATTGTTTCATAATATGAATGAATTTATAAATTAAGAAATTGAAATTCAAATTTTCTTAAGTGTTTATAATCTTGTTCAGGTTATGATCGCAATTCTAAAGTAAAAGTAAAGAAAAAAAGATGATGATTATCATAATTTAAAGTGATTTTTATCTGTAAAAAAACCACACTAATGTGATGCCTATCACAATTATGAGATAAAAAGGAATGTAACTTTGTAGTACAAAATAATTATAAAAGAAAATGGAAGCAATCAACGATTGGAAATTTTTATTATTGATATCCCTCACATTGGGGCTAGCACCTTTTTTTCCAGAGCCACATTTATTTGGGAAAATAAGATGGGTTTGGGGAGGAGCAGTTGGAATGAAAACAATGGATTGGGTGGATTTAGTGTGGCATGGTTGGCCATGGGTGTTATTATTAAGAGTTGGTGTTTTGAAAATTTTTAAAAAGAAAAAAAATGAAAAAGAAAGTATCATTCAAAGAACTGATTAGTGGTGAAAAACCAGTTTTGGTGGATTTTTCAGCAGAGTGGTGTGGGCCTTGTAAAGCTATGGCTCCTATTTTGAGCGAAGTAGTTTCCAATGTTGGAGACAAAGCTACGGTAATAAAAATTGATGTGGACAAAAATCAAGCACTTGCACAAAGTATGCAAGTTAGAGGTGTCCCAACATTTGTTCTCTTCAAAAATGGAGAAGCAATCTGGCGACAATCAGGAATGCAATCGGTAAGAACACTAACCGATTTACTTGAAAATGCTTCCACAAATAATTAACAAAGACCTGTGATATATTGAGCTGCCAAATAAATTTTTGGCAGCTTTTTTTTGATTAAAAAAATTGAAATGGAAAAAATTAAATTCACCTTTCTAATTCTTCTTGGAGTGTTTTTGAGTTCGTGTAATCAAAATCATTTGGATACTCACCAAAATGAAAAAAAAGATCAATCTCATCTTCAATGGGGATATGATGGAATTACTTCACCAGAGCATTGGGCAGAACTTTCTCCTGAATTTATTAAATGTGCAGAAGGTCATTTTCAATCACCAATAGACCTTGAAAGTTATGTAGCTACCAAACAACAAAGAGCCGTTTTAAAATTTAATTATCACCCAGCATCAGTTGACATGGTTAATAATGGGCATACTGTTCAGGCTAATATCGAAGCAGATGATGAGGAATTAATAGCGAATGGTCATTCTTATAAATTAAAGCAAGCTCACTTCCATGCTCCAGCAGAGCATCAAATAGATGGCATTATTTATCCGATGGAGATGCATATGGTTCATGCAGATGACAATGGAAAATTAGCAGTTGTTGGAGTTTTAATTAAAGAAGGAAGAGAAAATAAAGTCCTAGCTGATCTCTGGAATGATCTTCCAGATCAAAAAGAGGAACATATTCATCCTGCTCAAAAATGTGATATCCTTCATTTACTTCCTGATGAACATACTGTATTTCACTATTCAGGTTCACTTACTACACCGCCTTGCTCCGAAGGGGTAGAGTGGTTTGTAATGAAGACTCCTATCGAAATGTCGAAAATACAAATTTCAGAATTTAAAAAATTGTACCACGGAAATAATCGAGCGATCCAACAATTGGAAGAGCGGAGTATTGAGATTTCAGAGTAGTGAAATAACACCAATCAAATTTTTAATATTTTTTCAAAATAAAAAATGTTTTAAATGGTGTTAAAAATCATTAAAAATTATTTTAAAACATGAAAATAGTTTCATATGTTTGTTTTAGTGTAAGATGCTTTATTTCTTATTATCAACATTTTTAGTCTAATACATTTGGTGAAAATAAATTAGACAAGGATTTACTTTAATTTTCTTAATTCAATTTACCCTATGGAAACGAATGGAAAAACAACTTGGCTAGAAACTCCTGCTGGCCAAAATCTTCAAGAAAGCCTTTCCAATCAAAAAATTTTATCTGGACTCGATCATTTGTTGAATCGTATTGACACTCTGGAACAGGCAGTTGAGAAACTTACTATGGTAATGGAGAGAGGTCCTGGGATGGTTAGCATGGCGGCCGACATGGCTGACGAGGCATATAAAAATGCAGCAAATAATGGAGTTGACATTGAGCAACGATTAGGTAATGCACTAGCTCTTGCCGAAAAGTTAACTGCTCCCGCCATGATGGAAAAAATGGATAGTCTTTTAAAATTTGCAGATCAAGCACCTGGATTAGTGAGCATCACCATGGATGCGACCGATGAAGTTTTCAAAAAATCTGCAGAAAATGGTGTTTACATCGAAGAACGAATTGGCAATGCGTTATCCATGGCTGAAAAATTAACCGCTCCAGAAATGGTGGAAAAATTAAATGGTCTACTTCAATTAGCAGATCAAGCTCCTGGTTTGGTTTCAATTGCGATGGATAGTTTTGATGAACAGATGAAGCAGCTGAATCAAAGTGGGATAGATTTTCTAAGCTTAGCTGAGTTGGCACAATATGCAACTACTGCTATGTCCCAAGCGAAACATATGCCTGATGCAAAAGTTGGAGGTATCTTTAGTATGCTTCGAACCATGCGAGATCCTGATCGGCAAAGAGCGATAGGGTTCGTCATGAATATCGCAAAAGCCTTTGGGCAAGAAATGAAAAAAAATTAGCAAAACTTATTTTTAAAAATCTGTCTCCTGATGGGTTAATATCAATTTAATAAAAACAAAAATCAATACTTATGGCACATCATCAAGTTGTAGTTGTAGGAGGCGGTAGTGCCGGACTTTCGGTTGCCTCTTCGCTTAAAGTGAAAAATTCATCTTTAGATATTGCAATCATAGATCCTGCAAAAAAACACTATTACCAACCACTTTGGACGTTGATAGGTGCAGGTGTTTTTCCAAAGGAAGAGTCTGAAAGAAATCAAGCAGATTTTATTCCATCAGGAACAACTTGGGTTCAGGAATTTGTAGAAAAATTTGATCCAGATAATAATGCAGTTCATTTAAAAAATGGTGATAAGATAACTTATGATATCTTGGTAGTGGCAGCGGGTATCCAAATTGATTGGGACAAAATTCCTGGTGTAAAAGAGAATGTTGGAAAACCTGGAACTGGAGTAGTGAGTAATTATTCTTACGACACAGTTGATTCTACTTGGAAAAATATCCAAGCCTTAAAACCTGGGGCAACTGCTTTGTTTACTCACCCAAGTACTCCCATCAAATGTGGTGGTGCGCCAATAAAAATTACATTTTTAGCATCAGACCATTTGCGAAAAAATGGAACGCTAAATAATGTTAATGTAAAATTCATCAAAGGCGGACCAGGGATTTTTGCTGTAAAAAAATATGCAGATTCTTTAACCAAGGTTTGTGATGATTACGGAATAGAAAGAGTTTGGAAAACAGATTTAATTGGAATTGATGCTGAGAAAAAAGAAGCTACTTTCAAGCATATGGAAACAGGCGAAGAGACTGTAGAAAAATATGATATGATTCATGTAACTCCTCCGATGAGTGCGCCAGATTTTATCAAAAATTCGCCATTGGCTGCAGAATCAGGATGGGTTGAAGTTGATAAGCTGACGACTCAACATGTAAAATATCCTAACGTATTTTCTCTAGGTGATTGCAGTAATTTGCCAACTTCAAAAACAGGTGCTGCGATTCGAAAACAAGCACCTGTGACAGTCGCAAATGTTTTAGCTGTTTTGAATCATAAAACTCCAGGTAAAGAATATGATGGTTACACATCTTGTCCTTTAGTGACAGGTTATGGAAGTTTGATTCTAGCAGAGTTTGATTATGACAAGCAACCAATGGAGTCTTTCCCATTCGATCAAAGTCAACCTAGATATAGTATGTATGCTTTGAAAGCATATGGATTACCGAGAATGTACTGGCATGGAATGTTAAAGGGGAGAGAATTCTAAAAGATACTTTTAGTTATTAAATATTTATAATTAGGCATGTGGTGAAAACTACTTGCCTTTTTTTATGTATTTCGCTGCTGTATTTTCACAGCGCGACGAATATAGTTTTCCCAAACTTCTACAGTTTGTAATCCTGGAAATAAAAAATTATGATCTAACCGAAGACTGGGAACAACAGAAATGAATTCTTCTTTAGCATTTTTAATTGCTAAGTCAACTTCTGTTTTTCCTTTATCTGAGGTGGAGAATTTTTCGATAATATTCTTACCAACTCCAACTTGTTGAGCTTTTTTGATTAAAAGATTTTCATCTTCGATATTTTCCCCATGTTCAAAATAACCATGGAAAATTCTTTTGGCTAACTCATATTTTAAATGAGGTTCTACCAACCATGTCAATCGATGAGCTTCTAAACTATTTGGAATTTGTTCGATATTTTTATAATTAATTTCAATGCCTTCAACATTAGCTTCATCTCGAAGACTTCTTCCCATGCCTGGTTTTGTTTTTTTAGAAAAAACTGTTTTATCGACTCCTCCTTTTGGGATGGAAGGGTAAAGCAAAAATGGAGAGACAACAATGTCTAAGTTGATTTCGTCAATCAACTTTTTTTTCACCCTTTCCAACCTCGCTTTTCCAATATAACACCATGGACAGATATAATCTGAGATAAACTCAATATGAACTGTCAGCATCTTTTTTTCCAAAATTTTTAAATTTTTATAATACTAGTTTAAAAAACAGGATACTTCTGACGGTGAAGTTGGTATTTTTAGAACAATAATTTGGCAAATATGTATAAAGATTTATGTTTGTAGAACAAGTTCTAGGTAAAACTTCTTGTATTGTAAGAAACAATAGAAATAAAAAAATCAATAATAGTAAATGCAGCCAACCACCTACGAAGCAAAATCCCTTCTCATCGAGATCAAAGATGATTATGCTATCGTCCAACTCAATAATGGAAAAGTCAATGCAATAAACACTCAACTTCTTCTCGATCTTAGAGAAATATTCCACGCACTTGCCAAAGATACATCAGTCAAAGGAGCAATTCTTTCAGGTCGGCCACATGCTTTTAGCGGAGGATTAGATGTGATGTCTTTAGCGACTTTGAATGAGGAAGAGATGGTTCATTTTTGGGAATCATACATGTTAGTTTTGCAAGCCTTAGTCAAATTTCCAAAGCCATTAGTATGTGCCATCACAGGTTACGCTCCAGCAGGTGCAACAATTTTCACTTTATGTACTGATTATCGAGTGATGGGAAAAGGGCCAAAACACGTGGTTGGAATGCATGAATTCAAAATGCAAATGCAAATTCCAGAAATGCTTTGCGATGTGTATGCATATCATTTGGGAGAAGTGAAAGCATGGAAAGCAGTTCAGCAAGCCAAACTATTTAATAGTGACGAAGCATTAGCGGAAGGATTAGTGGATGAATCTGTGGAAGTAGAGGAAGTGATGGAAAGAGCAGAAACTCATTTAAAAAAGCAAATCAAAATTTTCCCAAAAGTATTCGCTGAGTCAAAACGAATTTTGCGAAAAGGACTTTATAAAGTTGTAGTTGATCGAGATATAACTGCAATCGCAAAAGAAACGGTGGAGTTTAATAATGACCCAGAATTGAAAGCGAAAGTGGTGGAATTTATGATGAGTTTAAAAAGTAAGAAATAAAAATTAGTGGTGAATTTAAATTTTAAAAATCAACTAAAATTCACCACGCATTCAAATAAAAATTTTTTCATTAAAAAATAAAACTAAACATGGAAGCATTTATTTATGATGCCCTCAGATCAGTAAGAGGAAAAGGAAATAGAAAAGGAGCTTTGAATGGAACGACTCCAACTTACTTGGTCGCTTCATTATTAAAAGAATTAAAAGCAAGACATGATTTTGATCCTGCTTTGGTGGAGGATTTGATTTTAGGGTGTGTGACACAAATCATGGATCAAGGAGCAAATATTGCCAAGACTGCTGCACAGCAATCTGGTTATGGCGATCATTTATGTGGAGTGACATTGAATCGATTTTGTGGATCAGGATTGGAAGCGGTAAACCAAGCAGCAGCTTATGTGAAGTCTGGTTTTTCAGAATTAATTATTGCTGGTGGAGTGGAAAGTATGTCGAGAGTAAAAATGGGATCTGACGGTGGAGCATTGATGATGGATCCAAGTGTAGCTCTTCCTGGACACATTGTTCCTCAAGGAGTTTCAGCAGATTTGATTGCTTCAAAATATGGTTATAGCCGAAAAGATGTAGATGAATTTGCTTACCATTCTCAAATGCGTGCTGCACAAGCGCAACAAGAAAATCGTTTTAAATCTAGAGTTTCAATTAAAGACGTAAATGGAATTTCCATTTTAGATCATGATGAAAATATTCGTCCATCAACGACAATGGAAACTTTAGCAGGACTTGATCCCGCATTTGCGATGATGGGGCAAATGGCAGGATTCGATGCAGTTGCCATTGATAGATATCCAGAAGTTGAATTTATTGATCACGTTCATCACGCTGGAAATTCATCAGCAATTGTAGATGGAACTGCATTGGCAATGATCGGAAGTAAAGCTGCTGGGGAAAAAATGGGAATGAAGCCACGCGCAAAAATTCTTTCAGTTGCAGTAGCAGGAGATGACCCAACGATCATGTTGACAGCACCAGCACCAGCAAGTAGAAAGGCATTGGCAAAAATAGGAATGGATAAAAACGATATTGATTTGTTCGAAGTGAATGAAGCATTCGCAGCTGTACCTATGAGATTTATGCAAGACATGGGTGTTCCATTTGACAAAGTAAACGTAAATGGTGGAGCAATCGCATTAGGTCATCCACTTGGAGCAACAGGATGTATGTTGTTAGGAACAGTTATCGATGAATTAGAAAGACAAAATAAGTCAACAGGTCTAGTTACACTTTGTATCGGAGGTGGAATGGGAATCGCTACGATTATCGAACGAGTTTAAGAGAGACCGCTACGCTGTCAGAGGTCAGATCGTGCGCTGCGCTTACTGTCGGATCGCTGCGCTGTCAGACTGACGATTACTGCTACTGTTAATGCTCTCCTCTAAATATTTTGACAAGCAAGCAGATAGTAATCGTCAGTCACAAAATAGTAATCGTCAGTCTGACAGCGCAGCGATCCGACAGTAAGCGCAGCGCACGATCTGACCTCTGACAGCGTAGCGGTCTAAAATCAAAATCACCGATGTTTATTTTGAAAATTTATAGTCATCCTTCGAATTTGAGAAACCTCATCGATGAGCCGATTTAAGTCAGACTCCAAAATATATTTTAAGTCAAAGGACAAATATAATTGAGTTTCGACTTCACAACTGGAAGCAATTGAAATATCTAAAAAATGAATGATTTGAGCATTAGTACTTCTGCCTACTCCTTCAGCAATATTTGAAGGCATAGAAACAGTTGCTCTTCTAATTTGAGAGGTTAACCCAAAAAGTTCATCTTTTGGAAAGTTTTTAGAAAGTAAATAAATCTCTTTTACAAGTGATCTAGATCGTTTCCAGATTTCTAGTTTTTTGAAATTATGTTTCATCATAGTAGCGTTTAAAGATTAAAAAATAGACCGCTACGCTGACAGAGGTTAGATCAGTCGCTTTGCCCATGTCAGATCACTTTGTTGTCAGTCTGACGATATTAGTATTGTAATTATTTTACAATTATCGTCAGCCTGACAGCGTAGCGATCTGACAGTTGCCACAGGCAACGATCTGACTTCTGGCAGCGCAGCGGTCTAAACTAACAAATAAAAATTAAAAAAAATGCAAAATATAAAAAATGACTTATTCGAATTCACAGTAGATACTGACGGTGTCGCAACATTCGTAATTAATCAAGTCAACAATCCAACAAATCTTTTTAGCACAGCTTTCATC
>CAJQQY010000393.1 GCA_905480595.1 uncultured Saprospiraceae bacterium
ACTCAGCAGGCACTTAGTAAGCCTATCCAACCACTACCTCCCCAACCTCCTGCTAATCAGCAAAAATTAACTAATAATAGTCTGTTTTTGAACTTATATAATCCATTTTTCAAATTTTGTGCTCTCATTACTCATGGACGATTAGGCTTCGATTTAGAAAGTAAATTTAACGTTGGCTCTATTTAAAAAAAAGGCTGCCCCATAATTTTACCTATGAGACAGCCTCTTCTTTTTTTTACTTAAAACTGAATACCGATAGTAGCACTTAATCTACGGAGTACTATATTATCTTCGGTCTCTTCCCAATCGTAACTTCTTTTCACTCGTTGAAAATTATAACCAACTTCCATTATCAATGAATTATTTGATCGAGAGGAAAACTGAAATCCAAGAGTAGGACTTAGAAGTAGCCCACCTTTGTAGTCCGCAAAATTATTTTCATCCGATAAACTGATGGGTCTGCCGTAACCAATTTTTCCAGAAAGATAAGGAGTGACTTTCCTTCGCCATGGAGCATAACGAGCATTTATAAAAAGGGAAAAAACATCAGGATCATAACTATCAAATCCAATTCCTGCACCTAAACCAAGATTTTTATTAAAGTTGTGGCCTGCTGAAAAATTAAATGATTTGCCATAAAAATTTTTATAATAATTTTTTCCAATGATCATTCCTCCTAAAATAGAGAAATAGATTCCTTTGGTTTTTACTTTATTTCCATTTGAAAAATACTGATAATTTTTCTTTTGCTGTTTCACTTTCTTTATTTCACTCATGGAAAATTGAACGATATTTCCTCCTGAAATTTTTATTCGAATATATTGATCTTCTACTTTTTCAATGATTTCTCCACGAATAAAACTTCCATCGTTTAGATAGATTTCATCCACTTTTATATTTTCTTGAGAAAACATCGGGATGGAAAAAAGGAATAGAATTGCTAATGTGAGTATTGATTTTATGTTCATTTTTTATTGGTGAATTAAATGATAAAAAAAATCAGAAATCAGATTCTTACAAACTGACTTCCGATTAATAATTAAGTCTTCATACTTAGCTTTAATAATTTCAAGTTTTATTTTCCTCTCACAGGGATATGACTTAATTGTACTAATTGATTAGGGTCATCAAAATTAAATTGATAAAAACCATCATCACCAATGACTAATAATATATTTTCGTTTCCAGGAATTGCGATGACATCATAGGTGGAGAAGTTTTCAAGATGAGAAACTAATCGATCATCCAATGTAGCAGGATCAGAGATGTCAAATGTTTTCAAACCAAAATCTCCCTCGCAAATAAAAAGATTATCTCCTTTGATCGAAAGTCCATGAGGATTATCCATGGGGAAAGTTTCGACTAAAAATGGATTGGTCAAATCAGTAATGTCAACTAAATCTAACTGATCAGTAAATCCTCCACAAGCAATATTGTCAGAATGCAAGGTGACGTATGCGTAATTATCTTTTACGAAAACTGGATCGCAAGCTCGAGCATGTTCAAATGATCCTAATTGCACAGGATTCAATGGGTCAGCATTATCATAGATAAACATTCCGCTTCGAGATCCAATAAATAATTTGTCACCATATGGAAATATCGTTTCAATATCAGAACCAATCCAAATACTATTTTTTTCTGTTGGATTAGTTGGATCTGAAATATCAACTACTTTCATGTTGTGCCAATCAACAGCATATAAATAATTTTCATAAATAGTAAATCTTGCCATAGAACCACCAACTCCAGTTGATGATTGAACTGCTCCAGCACTACTATTATTTAAGATGGTAGGTGCGAATGCTCCATCAAAACTACTTTCTGCATAAGCATATGGATCATTACAATCTACCGTTTCTGTTACCTCTTCTTCTTTATATTCTACAATGAAATTACCAGAAGCATCTTGTGGAAAATGATAATTCCATTGTTCTTGTCTACCGATCAACTGAACATTCATAGGGTCTGAAATGTCAACGGTCATCAAAAATAAATAGGAATCTCCAATAAGAACATTGTCTTTTATTGCCATATCTACATTGCCAGGCATATTTATAAAAGCAATGTTTTGAGGGTTTTCAGGATCTGAATTATCGATCACATGAATCCCTTCTTTTATTTCATTGATAAAAATATAATTATTGTAAAAATAGATTTTGCCAGGTTGAACTAACTCTCGAGGAGATTCGGATTTAATTTCAACAGTCATTTCCTCCATTGTTTTATAGACAGGAGTATATTTTGTGTAGGTGTACTCGCGAGTACATTTATCTTTCATACAGCTTTGGAAACTAAATGAAACGATACATAATAAGGCGGTAAAGAGTTTTAAATTTTTCATACTGAATTGATTTTATAAAATAATTGTCTCGTTAAGATAGACATTGAGAATTAAAAAAAGGTTGGGTCGGAAAGAATTTAGAATATTTCGAATACTTTTATTATCCCAAGAAATAACTAAATTTCAGCCATGGAAAGATGGAAAAAAATATCAGAACGAATCGCTTACTCAGGTTGGCGTAAAGTCATTGTTAGGAAGTTTTTAATGCCAAATGGGAAAGAAGCAGAATTTGATGTAATTGGTAATGGAGATTTTGTAACGATAGCAGCTTTTACTGAAGATCGAGAAGCCATTTTGGTGAATCAGTTTCGAGTGGGAGCGGAAAGAGATATTATTAGTTTTCCAGAAGGGGCAATTGATGAAGGCGAAAAATTGGAAGATTGCGCTGCTCGTGAACTAATGGAAGAAACTGGATATCAAGCTGAAAAAATCGTTTTCCTAAAAACACTTCATCAATCATATTTTACTCAAAAACAACATATTCTTCTAGCTACTAATTGCAAAAAAGTGGCGGAGCAAAACTTAGATGAAAGTGAATTTATTGAAGTACTCAAAATGCCATTAGAGGAGTTTCGGGGGTTTATAAAAAATAAAAATGACGAACGGATGAATGGGAATGTTGCAGCGGCATATTTGGCCTTGGATGAATTGGGCTGGCTGGGATAAGGGAAGAATTATGATGAATTGCTAAATTTTAGTATTAAGCAGCAGGTATAAAATGTATTTTTTTTTGGGGTACACTTTTTTTTTCCTATTTTGTTTCTTCTAATCAGTATTAGTGAATTATATCTTCTTTAAACCAATTTTTTAATTAAAAAAATAATCTAATCTATGAAAAAAGTTATTTTACTTGCCTTTCTTTTAGTTTTAGGCTTACAAAGCCAAGCTGTAGTTGACATTAATGCGAATTGGTCTGAAACTGCTGAAGTACAACAATTCTCTTCTGAGATGAGTACTAGTGATATGGATTTGGATGATTTCCTTTCCATGACACCTAAAAAGTTTAAGCAAAAAACAGGAAAAAAACTAGGAGTTAAAAAGTCTCTTCAGCTTAAGGCTGCACAAAGAGCAATCAAAAAGAAAATGAAGAAGATGAAGAAAGCAGGAAATGAAGACATTTCTAGCGGACTATATGTTCTTTTGGCTATTCTTGGTCTTGGTTGGGTAGCGATGGGAGTAATGGATGATTGGTCTGGTAATAACTGGATCGTTAATATTATTCTTACTGTCCTTTGTTGGTTGCCAGGATTGATTCATGCTTTGGCGAAGAAAAAAGATTATTACTAGGATAAACTCTAATAATTAAGTTGTTTGTTTTTTACTCTATATCATTTAAATGGTGAAGATTGAAAAATAAACAACTTTTTTTTTGTTAAAAATGAAGCTGAAATTGCTATGACAGAACCTCTAAAAAAAAAGAAAATCCCCCAATTTTTAGATGATAATCCTCCCGTTCGTTGGATGTGGTTTATTGCGCTTTTGCTCTTCCCTATTTTTCTCTGGATTTTGCCTTCCGACTTTTTTGATAATGGAGAAATGATCTTATGCCCATCTCGATTACTATTTGATATTGAATGTTTTGGATGTGGAATTACCCGAGCTGTAATGCATTTGCATCATTTTGAGTTTGGTGATGCAGCATATTTTAACTTACTCAGTTTTGCTGTTTATCCTGGATTAATTGCTGTTTGGGGTGATTGGGTTTGGAAAAATGTCAAAGCTTTAGGGCTTGTCAAGTTATAGAGATGAAAAGCCATATTGGTTACATCGGCAGAAGTAATTAGGAGTGACCATGTTTGAAGATTATCACTTGATCGATATAGTCCAGAGGCTTCTGCATCGATATCGATGGTCGAAAAATCACATACTTCGTAAAAATTAATAGACATGTCTTTGTAGGATTGGGCAGAAAGAGAGAAAATAGGTTAAGTGCAATAATTATAAAAAATCTCATTGTAAGTCTATGTTTAATATTTGGGAAATGAAGATGAAGGGTGTGTTGTAAATTTAAAAGATATATTATATTATATGAAAATATGAACTATCCTTTACCCGCGACTAATTTTGAGCGCCAATATTGCTTCATTTATTTTGACTGGTTGAAATAAATTATGGCACTCCTTCCACCACACTTTTATTGATGACAGGATCCCTTTTTTGCAAAGGATTCAAATTAAAAACCGTTTGATATTTTTCGAAACCATCTGGCATCATTTCTTTAAACATTTTAGGAGCCTCAAAAAATAAATTAACACTCACTCCAAGAGGATTAATTTTATCCTCAGGCATTCCCATGTATTTTACGATTTTTTCTTTTTCCCATTTTCCCCAAATAGATTGATCCAAAGCAGGATAATCAAAGTTGGGATAAGTTAATTGAAAGGCCTTGGCATATTCATGCACTATGATATTGTAATATTTATGAGGTTGGCGAAAAGAAAGTGTCAAATGCTCGGCTGAAAATATTAAACATTCATCCTCCTCATTAATTTCCGATGCGTGCAAATATTGATGATTTGGAGTAGGAAAAGCTTGGAGGTAAATAAAAATTCGTTCAAATTTTTTCAAAATAAAATCTTCTCGCCCAAAAGTGAGCATAACTACATTGGCAGCAATCATGGTTTTCATATCCAAAGGGACTTCGCCCTCTTCACCACCTCGCTGTGCAAAAAATCCCCTTGCTTCAAGATACATCGCCACTCTTTGCCGAAAACGTGTTTTATTCGCAGCCGAAAGGTTTTGATAAAAAGGGAAAGTCAAGAGTAGATTACCCAAAAAGCCAGGTAATTCGGGCGGATTTCGTTTAAACGACCACCAATCAATCTGAGGCGCAAAAACATAACTCATTAAAAGACCAACTACGAAAGGAATCATGAATAGCGAAACCCAGCTATATTCTCGATCTAGAACAACTGCGGTTACAAAAAGAATGATACTGGCAATACCTCCAAAAATGGACATTAATTTTTTACTTAGCATAGCACAAAAATAATTTTATTTTTTTTAAATTTTAATCTCATAATGCTTGCTAGTTAAAAAGTAAGAATATATATTTGCACTCGCTTTTAACAGCTGGAAGGTGCCTTAGCTCAGTTGGTAGAGCAATGGACTGAAAATCCATGTGTCCCTGGTTCGATTCCTGGAGGCACCACCTTCAAAACAAAAACCCTTTGTGAGTAATTCACGAAGGGTTTTGTTGTTTTAGCACTATAAAATGATGAAAACCCTACTTTTTAGTCGAAAGACTCCTCTCGGATGCAACTAATCCTGAATTTGAATATCCTTATCAATACTCAATCAAGAACAATGAATTTTTAGAAATAAGGATTTCTAACTGCTTTTCAAAAACTTTCATTCCCTCCTACAATTTTTTGGTTTCTGTTAAAAATAAAAATTTAAGCATAGGCTCGACTATGCCTTAGGTTGTCCTTTTGTTTTAAAACCATATTGTATTCACTTCAAAAATTTATTATGAAACCACTAATTATTACCTCCCTACTTTTTATTCTTTCGATTAACCTACATGCTCAGACTGCAAGCCTAAAAGGATTGTTAGAAGATGAAAGTAAAACTCCTGTCAGCTTTGCCAATGTTGCTTTATTTCAAGCCTCAGATAGTAGTATGGTAAAAGTGGAAACGAGTGATGAAGCAGGGGTTTTTAATTTGAAAAATTTGCCAGCAGGAAATTACTTTATTGTAGCAAGTTATGTTGGATATACAGAAATGAGAAAAAATAATATTCAACTTACGGCAAATCAACAGGTTGATTTAGGAAAACTAAATTTTTATTCTTCTGCTGTAAAATTGCAAGAAGCCACAGTCACCGCATCTAGAGTGATGGTGGAGGTAAAAGCTGATCGAACAGTTTTCAATGTAGAAGGCACAATTAATAGTGTTGGTTCGGATGCTATTTCACTTTTACGGAAAGCACCAGGAGTAACAGTTGATAATAATGATAATATTAATGTTTTGGGGCGATCAGGAGTACTTTTATATATCGATGGAAAACGGCTTCCATTGGTAGGAGATGATTTGAAAAATTATTTACAAAATTTAACGGCGGAACAAATTGATCGTATTGATATCATTACTAATCCAGGGGCAAAATATGAAGCGGAAGGGAATGCAGGAATTATAGATATACGACTTAAGAAAAATAAAAGTCATGGAGCAAATGGATCTGTTAGTTCAACTTATATGCAAGGAATTTATCCAAAATATAATATCAATTCAAGTGGAAATTATCGAAATAAAAAACTAAACGCCTTTGCTGCAATTGGTGGAGGGAAAGGAGAAGGATTTAATAAAATTGCATTTGAAAGTTTGCAAAATGGATTAATCTTAGATGAGACGAATGACTTTAAATTTGATTGGAAATATTATAGTGTCCGTTTAGGAGTTGATTTCTTTTTAGGAAAAAATCACACACTAGGTATTTTATTTAATAATAATGGAGGAAAAAACGAGCAAGGTTTAGTCAACCGTTTTTTAATTCATAATGCAAATACGCCAAATTTATTGGACAGTAGTTTAGTGGCTAATACCGAATCGATGCGGCAACGTAGTCAAAATACTTTCAATGTAAATTATCGTTTTGATAATCAAAAAGGAAGAAGTTTAAACCTAGATTTAGATTATGGCGTTTTTGCAAATGACTCGGAGCGATACCAACCTAATCGATATTATGATAGCGAAGGAAACTTATTGACTGAAGTTATTAATTCGTTCGACACGCCAACTGATATTGATATTTATACTTTCAAAGCAGATTATGAAGATGATTTTTTAGGAGGTAAATTAGGTTTTGGAACGAAATTAAGCCGAGTCGTTTCTGATAATACATTTTTGTTTTTTGATGAAATAAATGGACAACCAATTCAAAATGATTATCGATCAAATATTTTTGAGTATACAGAGAACGTTTATGCAGCCTATGTAACTTATGCTCGTGCGTTAAGTAAAAAATGGAATCTTTCCGCAGGGTTAAGAGCTGAGAAAACTGATGCGATGGGTAATTTGCAAGCATTTCTTGATGATCTAAAGGAACCTCCAGTAGAACTTAATTATTTGAATTGGTTTCCAAATGTTGGTTTAACTTACAAAGTCAATCCTAAAAATATGTTGGCTTTAAACGTTGGGCGACGAATCAATCGACCTGATTACAATGTATTGAATCCTTTCAATAATCAGCTAAGTCAATTATCCTACGAAAAAGGAAATCCATTTTTGAGTCCTGAAATTGTCAATAATATTGAATTAGGATATACTTATAATTATCGATATAATTTCAAAATAGGTTACAGTCAAACAGACAATCAAATCACTCGATTGATTGGACCAGATGAAGAAGATGATCGAGCAAGCTTTATCAGTTGGGAAAATTTAGCCAAACAAACTGTAATCAGTTTTAATGTGAGTGCTCCTTTCACCGTTAACAAATGGTGGGATGCTTATGTCAATATTAGTGGTTCGCACCTTGATAATCAAGCCACCTACGAGAATGGAGGAACAGTTGATTTGCAAGCATTCACTTATACATTATATCAACAAAGTACTTTTAAATTACCCGCTGGATTCAAAGGAGAAATTTCAGGATATTATTCTGGCCCTGGAGTCTGGGGAGGCGTATTTGAATATGATCCAACGTGGAGTTTAAATTTAGGATTGCAGCGTAAATTTTTAAATGATCAATTGAGCGTTCGAGTGAGTGCAGATGATATTTTTTACACCAGTAATTGGAGTGGTATTTCTAGATTCAATGGTTTGGTTTCGGCAGGTTATGGAAACAGAGATAGTCGTCGAGTGAATGTAAATGTGACGTATAGATTTGGGAATCAAAAAGTGAAATCAAGAAAAAGGAAAACTGGATTGGAAAGTGAAGGAAGTAGAGTTGGAGGTGGAGTTGGTGGAAGTTAAAATTTTAAGTTAAGTAGAATAGAGGCGGCCTAAATAATTTTTTAGGTCCCTTTTTTCAATTTTTAATTCCTCGTATCATTTCCCCACATCAATTTCTCTCGAATGGTATGCATAAAACTCCAACCATGCAATTGAATTAATTTTACATTAAAATCGCATTTGCGAACCGCTAATTGAAAATCAGAAGTAATGGTTTCAAAACGAGCATCTAATGTGCAAAGAAAATTTTCAGCACGACCTTCCACTTCAAATGAAATTATCGAATTATCAGAAATTACAATTGGACGAACGTTTAGGTTGTGTGGAGCAACAGGAGTGATGACGAAATTTCCAGAATTTGGAAAAATAATCGGACCGCCACAACTCAAGGAATAACCAGTAGAACCTGTTGGCGTCGAAACAATTAATCCATCAGCCCAGTACGAATTTAAATAGGCTCCATTGATATATGTATGAATCACAATCATCGAAGAAGTATCTCTTTTCAGCAAAGTACAATCATTCATCGCAAATGGAATGTCTCCAAACATTGGATGATTCGATTCCATATGTAAAAGTGTTCGTTCACTCAAACTATATCTTCCCATTTTCAATAAACCAATTGCTTCTTTAATTTTCTCTTTTTCAATACTCGCTAAAAATCCTAGTCGACCCAAGTTGATTCCTAAAATTGGCACATTAGCATCTCGAACTTCAGCAACTGCATTGAGGATTGTCCCGTCTCCACCAAGGGTGATGACATAATCAAAATTTCGAGTTTTGAAATCCAAGTATCCTTCAAAAATACCCACGTCATTTTTGAAATCAATATTTCCTTTTAAACTTTCTAGATAATTTTTATTGACATAGGCACTAATGCCTTCCTCTGCCAAAATATCAAAGAAGGATTGTATGATTGGAAAATCTTTCTTTTTTCCTATTCGTCCGTAAACTACAATTTGCATTAAAATGAAAATTCAAAGTGTAAAAAAAAATGACCTTCGCCCAAGTGATTCCAGCTATATTCAAATTGCCAAACCTTGTCTTGGAAGACCACAAAATCTAACCCAACTCCTCTGCCCCAAAGAAACTCATTACTAAGTGTACTACGTTCACCATTAAAAGGTGCATTGGCATATCCAAAATCATTATTGATGGCAAGATAAACTTTTAGAGGCATCAAACGAAATTGGGGAATGACCATATATCTCCCCCAGTTTATTTTTTTTTGGAAAATCCGAAATTGAAAATGTGTTTTTGCATAAACGTAATCCATTCCATCGATTACATAAAATTCATAGCCCCGTAAAAAATCAGGCAAGTAGCCTAAAGCCGAAACATGCGTGTAAGGTTGTTCGGCTCGGGTGAAAGTATATCGTCCTTTTAGTTTTGCACCAAAGCTCATTTTTTTTCCCAAAGGAAAATAATGAGCATAAGTTCCTGTCGCCGCAAATGCATTGACATCATCAAATAAACCAAAACCATCTTTTTGTAATAGGATAGAAAATAAGTTCCCTCCTTGTGGATATGCTTTTACATCTCGCTTATCGAGCGTAAAATTATATTGCAAAGTAAAGTGTTGTTGTCGACTTCGAAACTCTAAAAAATAATCTGGATTTAAAACTTGACTGATTGTATCGCCAATTGAATTGTCACTAAAGATTATTTTTCCAGTATGATATTTATTCAAGCCTTGTCGATAACTTAATCCTGCACCTACTCGAAAACGAGTTAAGAGCAATGGTTCTCCAACTTGTTTTTTAAATAATAATTTACTGGCTTCTGTTATGTAAGCAATTTCCTTTCGATTGGAATAATGGATTTCCGCAAACCTCCGAGGTTTCGACTTTTGCCCAACATCGGTCGATTATAACTTAATTCAAATTTTTTAGTATATCCAAACTGAATGGCCGCTTTCAATAAATCTCGACGACCTGTTAAGTTAAGCCAAGTCAATCTTCCACCATAATTA
>CAJQQY010000394.1 GCA_905480595.1 uncultured Saprospiraceae bacterium
TTGACTCATAACAAAACATTGACGGCGCAATTATATGGTGAATTCAAAGAGTTTTTCCCAGACAATGCGGTAGAATATTTTGTATCCTACTATGATTATTATCAGCCTGAAGCATACCTAGCAGTCACTAATACTTTTATCGAAAAAGATTTACAGATCAATGAGGAAGTTGATAAACTTCGGTTGCGAGCTACTTCATCTTTGCTTTCAGGACGTCGAGATATTATCATCGTTGCTTCAGTTTCGTGCATTTATGGAATGGGAAATCCCGAAGATTTTCAGCAAAGTATTGTTCGAATTCATCGAGGTCAAACGATCACTCGAAATTCTTTTTTGCTAGAATTAGTGAACAGCTTATACTCTCGAACAGAGCTCGTTTTTGGGAGAGCGACTTTTAGAGTTCGAGGAGATACGGTTGATATTAATTTGCCATATGCCGATCATGGTTTGCGAATAACTTTTTTTGGCGATGAAATTGAGAGTATTGAAAATCTCGAAATAGAAAGTGGAAAACGGATTATCGAAGTCGAAGAAGCAGCCATTTTTCCAGCCAATTTATATGTCCCTCCAAGAGATCGAATGAATCAAATCGTTCGAGATATTCAAGACGAAATGGTGGCGCAAGAAAAATATTTTACCGACGAAAAAAAATATATCGAAGCTCAACGAATCAAAGAGCGAACTAATTTTGATCTCGAAATGATCAAGGAATTAGGTTACTGTAGCGGAGTAGAAAATTACTCTCGCTTCTTCGATGGAAGACGTCCAGGAACTCGACCATTCTGTTTGTTAGATTATTTCCCCGATGATTACTTGATGATGGTGGATGAAAGTCACGTGACAATTCCACAAGTGCGAGGGATGTGGGGAGGTGACCGAGCAAGGAAAACGAACTTGGTGAGTTATGGTTTTCGATTACCTTCTGCGATGGATAATAGGCCATTGAATTTCACGGAATTTGAATCTTTAACGAATCAAATTATTTACGTAAGTGCCACTCCTGCAAATTACGAATTAGAACAAACTGAAGGTGATTTCGTAGAACAAATTGTACGTCCAACGGGACTTCTTGATCCGCCAATTGAAGTCCGACCAAGTCTAAATCAAATTGATGACTTGCTCGAAGAAGTCGATCAACGTATTGCGAAAAACGAACGAGTTTTAATTACTACTCTGACAAAACGGATGTCTGAAGAACTCCAAAAATATATGGAAAAAATGGATGTCAAATGTCGATACATTCACTCCGAAGTAGACACTATGGATCGAGTCGAAATTTTGAGAGACTTACGTTTGGGAGAATTTGATGCATTGATTGGAGTAAATCTTTTGAGAGAGGGGTTGGATTTACCGGAGGTTTCATTAGTCGCAATCTTAGATGCAGACAAAGAAGGTTTTTTGAGAAATGATCGTTCGCTTACCCAAACGGCAGGACGTGCTGCAAGAAACTCTAATGGTCTAGTTATTTTTTATGCAGACAAAGTAACCGACTCAATGCGTAGAACCATTGATGAAACCAATCGTCGTCGCACCATCCAAATGGAATACAATGAGAAACACGGAATAACTCCAACAACTGTTTCTAAAACTCGTGAAGAAATTTTAAATTCAAGTTCCATTTTAGATATTCGAAGTCCAAAAACAAAAGCATACTTCGAACCAGCTGAACCAAGTTTGGCAGCCGATCCAGTTATCGGTTATATGACTCGCGATCAAATTGAACGTATGGTTGCCGAAACGGAAGCTAAGATGAAAAAAGCAGCAAAAGATTTAGATTTCATTACTGCTGCTCAATATCGAGATGAATTATTTGCCTTAAAAAAACGACTAAAAAGTATTTAATTTAAAATTATAGACCCTCACTAAATTATGAAATTAAAAGAACTGACTTCATTTTTAGAAAAGATTGCACCATCATCTTATCAAGAATCTTATGACAATTCTGGATTGATCGTCGGAAATCCAAATGATGAAATAAAAGGAGTTTTAATCTGCTTAGATTCAACAGAAGCAATTATTGACGAAGCAATTACAAAAGAATGCAATGTAGTTGTTGCCCATCATCCAATTGTTTTTCGAGGACTCAAAAGATTTAATGGTAAACATTATGTCGAAAGAGTCGTGATGAAAGCTATCAAAAATGATGTAGCGATTTATGCCATTCATACTAATTTAGATAATGTGTACAACAAAGGCGTGAATGCAAAAATTGCCGAGCGATTAGGGCTAATTAATACTCAGATTTTAAAACCTAAATCTGGACTTAAAAAGATTTTCACATTTGTTCCAACAGAACATTCTGAAAAAGTTCGAGCAGCACTTTTTGCCGCAGGCGCAGGCAATATTCCAAGATTTGAAAATTTAAGTTATGCTACAGTCGGAGTTGGAACGCAAAATCAAAGTGGTGGTGCTCAAGTCAAATTGGAATTCACTTTTCCCTCAGTAAAACAACATACAATCATCAACGCATTGCAAGACAGTCATCCTCATGAGGATGTACCTTATGATATTATTTCTATTGAAAATAAAAATTCAGAAGTGGGCTCAGGAATGATTGGACATTTAAAAACACCAATGAATGAAAAGGATTTTTTACTAAAAATTAAAAAACAGATGAAGGCAGGTTGCGTAAAATATACCAAGTTACGCAGAAAGAAAATTTCCAAAGTAGCAATTTGTGGTGGATCAGGAGGCTTTCTTTTGAATGATGCCATTAGTCAAGAAGCTGATATTTTTATTACCTCTGATTACAAATATCACGAGTTTTTTGATGCAGATGGAAAAATCATAATTGCCGATATTGGGCACTACGAAAGCGAGCAATATACAATTGAATTATTATATAACATAATAACAGAAAAATTTAGTAACTTTGCCGCCTATTTCACAGAAATCAATACAAATCCTGTGAATTATTTATAAAAAATTAAGCAAAAACTAGGACTTTAAACAACTTCGATAATTTCTATTTTAATATAAAAAAATTTCAAAAACATGGCTGTAACCGAATTGTCAGTAGCTGAAAAACTCAAGCAATTATACGACCTTCAATTAATCGATTCTGAGATTGATGAAATTTCAATTCTTAAAGGAGAACTTCCTATGGAAGTTAGTGACTTGGAAGATGAAATAGCAGGTTTAGAAACTAGAAAAGGACGACTTCAAAATAACATCGAATCGATGGAATCAGACCTTGCTAAGCATAAAACGAATATCAAGGAAGCAGAAGCATTGATTGCGAAGTACGAAAAGCAAATGGATAATGTGAAAAATAATCGAGAATACGATGCTCTTTCTAAAGAGTTAGAAATGCAACGATTGGAAATTCAATTATCTGAAAAAAGAAGTCGAGAAGGTGGTGTTCAATTAACCGCTAAAAAAGAGACGCTCAAAAATACAGAGCTTCGATTAAAAGCTAAACAAGGAGCACTTACGGAAAAGAAAGTTGAGTTAGAGAAAATTATTGCTAAAACGGAGAAAGAAGAAGAGAAATTGAAAAAGCAATCTACCAAAGCTAAAAAAGGAATAGAGGATCGATTGATGAAATCTTACAATAAATTAAGAGGTGCTTATCGAAATGGTGTTGCTGTTGCAACTGTTCAAAGAGATTCTTGCGGAGGATGTTTTAACCAAGTACCACCTCAAGTCCAATTAGAAATTGCAGGACGGAAAAAAATTATCGCTTGCGAGCATTGTGGAAGAATTTTAGTTGATGAAAACATCTTAGAATCACTTCCTGCTGAATAAAAATTTTCAAAAATGCTTTTATATAAAAAGCCATTTCCTTTTTCAAGGAAATGGCTTTTTTTGTGGCTGGACTCGGAGAGTCCAACTACAAAAAAAGTCTTCCCCTTTTTCAAGAGGAAGACTTTTTAATAACCTTATTATTAAATTCCGTTTCGGAAAATTAAATCTTAAGGTCTAGCTGCACTAATTAAAGTACTCAAGTCAGGCATCACGATAAAATCAACACGTCGGTTCATTTTTCTTGATTCAGCAGTATTATCAGAAGAAAGAGGATCATACTCTCCTCTACCTGTAGGTAATAATTGATTTGGATTTACTCCCATTTTAACCAATTTCTTAACTACTGATTTTGCTCTTGCTAAACTTACATCCCAGTTATCTGAGTATGCAACACCTGCTTTTACAGGTACATTATCAGAGTGTCCTTCAATAATTAATCGAAGAGCAGGATTACCATTTAAAACAGCAACCATACTTTCTAAAGTAGGATTGTAATCTCTTTTAACTCTTACAGATCCACTATTAAAAAGAATAGGATCAGCCATAGTTACGAAAAGACGACCATTCTTAGGTGAAAGGTCAAATCCACCACCAGAAACTGCAGATTGTACTTTAGTTTTTAACGATGATAAATCGCTTTCTGATAATTTCAATTTTGACATTGCTTCCGCAGCTGAAGCTTGAGAGCTTTCCAAATCACTTTTGAATTGGCTCACTTCCGTTGCAAGTCGTTCTGTTTCTTCTTTAAGAGCAGCTTGTTCTGACTCTAGGCCAGCTACTGTACCTTCTAACTCTGCTGTCTTTGCTTTTTCAGCTGCTAACATTTGATCAGCAGTTTCTTTTTCAGACAATAATTGTGTCCATTTCTTTTTAGAAACACATGAAGACATCAATACTACGATAGAAAGTAACATTAATAGGTTTAAATTTAATCTCATTTTGCTATGTTTTTATTTTTAAAATTTTGAAGCGCAAAATTAACAAAAGACCTTAACAATGCGCAATTTGTGAAAAGATATAATTTTTTAGAATATATTAGTCGGTGTGATGGAATTCTTACTCTACTTATAGGATTTTAGAAAAAAGTGAACTTGTGGATATGTTCATGGAATTTAAGTATTTTTTCAGAAAAGGTGTACCTATTTTATACTTTTTTTTTCGAAAAAATAATCCGTCTTCATATTAAACAAAAAGCGAGTAAAGATGTCTAATAAAACAAAGGTAACATTCTTGTAAAAAAGTGAGGTATTTGATCAACTTTTGCAGATTGATATACAAGCGGTTAAAAAAAAACGTAATTTTGTAGTACAACTATGAGTAAACCTTTTTAAATAAAAAATCGACCTCTCATGGTTTTGTATTAATAATTAAAAAAAATAATTATGAGTAATTTATTATTTATTGGTGGATTAGGTGGCCCTGAAATTCTTCTGATCTTTTTTGCAATATTACTTTTGTTTGGAGGGAAAAAAATTCCTGAATTAATGAGAGGTGTTGGAAAAGGAATTCGTGAATTCAACAGCGCTCGTTCGACTATCGAAGAAGAGCTTAAGCAAGGAATGAAAGAAGTGGAAGGTAAAAAAAAGGAAGAAGATAAATCTAAAAGTTAATCATTTTCCAAAAGAATCTAATTTCTATTTTCCTGAAAATCATTTAAATTTTATTTTGTGACTAATTAGCTATTAAGGATGCTAATTAGTCACGCTCTTTATCATTGTTGTTAAACAAACTATGTAAGTTACTTCTCTCTCTTAAATTTAAACTAATTCTTCACTATTCCACCACTCATTAATTCCCAGACTCCTTTCTAAGACTTCCGTCATAATGTTCAAATCGGTCATGCTCTGTTGGAGATAACAAAAGAATACCTGGATAAAGATTTCCTTGAATCGTTTCTTGATACATAAATGACATCCAAGTTTGTTCAAATGGATTAGCCCACTTTTCTTTTAAAAACATTTTTTTGTTACCAATTTTAGAAACAACTTGTGGCCAATTGCAATAATAAATTTCTCCATCGGCAAAAGGAATACCTTCATGCATGCCTATATTTTTGAACACCGTTTGAGGAGCATCAGGATCTAATCCTTCAGTTGGCAATTGTGATTTTTCAGGCCAATGTTTTTCTCGAAAAGATTGTGGTACATTATACCAAGCCCATTGAGTTTTGTTATCTCCAAAAAACTCAGTAAAGGAAAGTTTTAGAAAATCGAAATTATTCCTTTTGATAATCTGTAAAGATTTTTTATATAAATTCCCTACATATCGGTTAAAGCCATTTTTGCAAACCTCTCCTTCCTTCGGATAGAAAAACATATCATCTTCAAAAAAGAAATAATAATCAAAACCATTTTCCTCTGCATGCTCTGCGATAAATTGTCTACCACCACAAATGCCTAAATTATCTTTTTTGATATGTAAAATATCATGCTCTGCACAGATTTTTTTATACTCAATAGTTGTTGATAAATCAGAAGAGTTATCCAACATTATCCATTTTGGTTTTTCTACAAAATCTTTATCATAAGACAACATCGATTTGATTAATGCCTTCACTTGATTAGGACTATTGAAAGTAATGACATAAAGTGCAGTATTATTGACGTTGAGGTTATTAGTTTTTTTACTTGCGTTTTCTTGAATTAAAAAGGTATGATTATCATTTTTAACGGCTTCAAAAAAAGTGCTAATCAATCCATTTTCTTCAATCAATGCATATTGATAATTGTAAGGATACTTATAAAGCATAATGCTAAACAGAGATTCTTCCGTTCCCATGTATCCTTCAGATAAGGTACTACTTAGCAACTGATAATAGTTGCCATTGAATTCTGCGATGTCTGATTTTGGGCCACCAAAGAATCCACCACGACAAACTTTGTTTACTTTATCTCCAGCTAATTCACATAATCTTTTATAATCAAAACCATGAATTTCATTATTAGCTTCATATGGAAATGCAAGAAAACTAATGCAATTAACATCAGCCAATTTACCTAAAACTTTATCATGAGTAAAATAACCAGGGTGAACAGTATTAGTAATTCCAGCATCCAACCAATACAAATGAGTAGAATCAAACTGATCTAATGACCTAGCATCATTTAATAAAAATGGCTTTGACATCACCAATGGATTATACATATCTAAACGACTTTGAGTGGATTCTCGCAACCAACCTGCTTGTGATTTCCAATCTTCAGAATTTCTTATCTTTTGTATTTTATCATAAAATTCATTCTTAAACCAATCTTGTGATCGGACGATAAACTGCGTATTTTCCTTACTTCGTTTTTTGAAAATAATTCCTTCTAATTCTTTTTCACCAAAAACAATTAGGTTATGTGGTAAGTCTAAGAGTTCATTAAATTTTTCGAGATAATGTTCAAAAGAACGTGACCAGCCTTCAACTAATTCACCTCTTTTGATATTCCAAAGTCCAGTAACTACAGTTATTTTTGAATCGATTTCGTTCGTAGTCGTGGACGAAGTATTATTAGTTTGTTGAGCGATTCCATTGGTGGTCATTGCTTCTGGAGGTAATGATTGAAGTATCTCATCATAAACATCTTGTCGCAAACCATCAATATCAACACCTCCAGAGATTTCATAAATATATCCATTGTCTGTAAACTTTTTCTTAACCAATTCTTTTTCTTCATCAGAGAGATTACAGTATTCCAATCGAATTAATTTCGGTCTAAATTTTTGCAAATCAACCTGTTTAAAAATAGTGTGATCATGTCCTTCAGTGTCCATGTATAACACATCAAAACTTTCAATTTGATGCTTATCAATTAAGGTTTGAAAAGTGATACAATTCACTTCGACATCTATGGCATATTTCTCAACCACTTCTCGATCTGCCTCACTTCCCATTCCATTTTTAGAAGGGTCAATCACACTCATTCCATAAAAAGCATGATGAACTAAACCTTGGTCAACTATCTCAACAGGAATGGTTTTCATGGAGACCGTTCCATTATAATCACTTATTGCAGCGTTTTCAAAAAGGTTTCCAGAATGGCAACTTTTATTTTCCTTCAACCTTTCAAAGTGTTTTTTTATAGGTTCCACATATAATACATCAGAACCATACATGTTTGAATATCCAGTCAAGGTATCAAACATTTCACCATCCATAGCACCAATATTAATCATGAAAAGTTTTTCTGCTTTTCTACCGTAGTAATGAAGTACTTTGTCAAAAAGATCGTCCAAGTGTTTTTAATTTTATTTTAAAAAAAAATCTTTCTATCTCGACAACTGTGATTAACTTCCCATTATCTTCTATTGCTACCGCAGCATTATGAGAACCATAAAATGCAATATTCGCCATAGCTAAAATGTTCCGGTTAATCTTGGACACCAATCCTTTGATTCAGAATGTGGCCAAACAACCCAGTAGGCTGGTTTGGTTTCAGTTTGGAATTCTCTCCACACTTTACAATAACCATCAATATCATTTTTCATTCTTTCTATCTCGGCCTTGTCGGCATCTCTTCTATACAACGTTTCATCATTCTTATCATGAAAGGCCACCGCCCAAAAATCATAATCATTCTCAGGAACATCTTTTAAATTAATATCTATGCAATGCCTAAAAATGGAAATAAAACTATTACGCCAAGCTTTGACACTACCAAAATCTTTCGGTCCAGGATTCGGTGGATATCCCTTATCAATAGTATATTGTTGTATAGCTCTTTGTCCAAAAGATACTCCTGCATATTCCTCATATTCTTGTAATGTTCTTTCGGTACCAAATCCATATTTCCCTTCATGCCCTTCTTGTGTTTCTCCATCCATTCCAAATAACTTCCTATTGGTAAGATGTGATTTCACATTTTTATTTCCCCAATCTTTATCATCATCCCATTGTTTGATTCTCCCTTTGCGAGTGTATTCGTGCCATATCACCACTCGATGTGGATGAAACAAATCATATCCATGTGTATATGCTCTTACTGCGATAGAAATTTCTTCACCATGAAAATAATATTCAGGATTATGTTGCACTTCATTAGAAAATTCTCCCAATGTAAATGCCATATGAGCAGAGTAAAATCTTGCCGGTACAGGTGCATCTATACTTTTCCAATCAGGAATAGTTTCAGGTGTAAAAAATACTGCACCTTCAGGAATAAATCGGTCAAAATTCATTCTCCATGGTTCTTGTATTCGACCATCAGGATCATTAGCAGGATCATAGGAAGGAACGTAAGCTGTCAATAGTGGTTTAGGATAACCGGCCTCTTGAAGTTGGCGAAACATACCAATCAAAATAGCATCCCAATCTTTGACAAATCGCATATGAGAATCTAGCTGCAAAGTATACATCTCCCCATTATAGAGTTGCTGAACTTCATTTCTTGCCCAACAGACGCCTTTGGTTTCTGTATACAAAACATCTTTTATTCTAAATCTTTTATCCTTTCTGTACTTATCAACATTATCAAAACCATCGCTAGGATGATATTGGCGACATATACCTATTCTTAA
>CAJQQY010000395.1 GCA_905480595.1 uncultured Saprospiraceae bacterium
TTTCATGAGTTTTAACCATTGCAAATTAGCAATACCCATTAACAACATCATCCTAACGCTTCTACAATTACTGATACTACTAAGATGACGTAGAAGAAAAAGGGTTCAGAAACTGGTTTTCTGGATCCCTTTTTTTATTTATTTTTAAATTAAAATGAATTTCGAAGATATTCTCACATACAGACCTAAAGCACTTCACGAAATAGCTTTTCGGCTACGAATAATTTCCAAGCAATTACATCCTGAAATTTCAGAAGATATTTATGGAGGCAAAGTAGTCAGAATGGTCTTATATTCCATTGGTAGAAAAGACAATCCAATTATAGGTTTTGCCTTATCAAAAGATCATTGTCAATTATTTTTACATCATTTTGATAAAATAGAATTGCATGGTCTAAAATTGAATGGAAAAGGCAAACACTCTCGTCATGTCAAAATTAGAAATGTGGAAGAAATTGATGAGGACAAACTCTTGAAAGTTTTCCAATCTATTTTGGATATTGCTCAAACTAAAATTTGAGAATGACAAGGTGCATTTCATTTTTTCGCTTTTCCCTTCTCTCACCTTCACCCCCTTTTGAGGATATCTACTTACACCGACAAAATGAAATGTACCCGAACAACAATAAGTTAGGTTATTTAATTTCAAGTAAGTAATTTTGCCATTCAATTAAAATGAAATATAATGTTTGAAAAAGATTCCTTAATAGCAGGATTATTACTCGGTGTTTTTATTCCATTTGTTGGCTATGCAGTTGTTCTTGAAATATATGATCAATTGGAAGCCGCAGATGTGATTAGTGGATTTGGGGCAGGAGATTTCAGACGAAGAACTTCTGCTCTTTTAGGACTTTGCATAAACCTCATTCCATTTGCTTTTTTTAATCGAAAAAGGTTCTTCTACTCAATGCGTGGGATTATGATTCCAACGATTATATATGCAGGAATTTGGCTTTTCTATTTTGGTTCAAAAATTTTATGGGAGTAGTTTTACCTAAAGAATCAAAAAATGAAATATTACATTATTGCTGGCGAAGCTTCTGGAGATTTACATGCTTCCAACTTGATGCGGGCATTGAAGAAAGAAGATAATGATTCTCAATTTAGAATGTGGGGAGGAGACCTGATGGAAGCAGTCGGAGGTACTTTGGTAAAGCATTATCGAGACTTGGCTTTTATGGGGTTTTCAGAGGTAGTAATGAATTTGGGTACTATCCTCAATAATTTCAAAATTTGCAAAGCGGACGTTTTAAAGTATCAGCCAGATGTTTTGATTTTAGTAGATTATCCTGGCTTTAATTTGAGAATGGCGAAGTGGGCCAAGCAACAAGGCATCAAAGTCTTTTATTATATCTCTCCTCAGATTTGGGCGTGGAATAGTCGTCGAGTTCATGGCATCAAAAAGAACATCGATAAGATGTTTGTGATCCTTCCATTCGAAAAAGATTTTTATAAAAAATACGATTACGAAGTTGAATTTGTTGGTCATCCTTTGTTGGACGTAGTTGCAGAAAAGGAATTGGATTCAAATTTCAGGAGTAAATATAACCTGTCGGAAAAACCTATAATTGCGCTTCTCCCTGGTAGTCGAAAACAAGAGATTTCGAAAATGCTAAAAGAGATGTTAAGCGTGGTAAAGGATTTCCCAGACTTTCAATTTGTGATTGCTGGTGCTCCTTCCATCACTTTAGATTTTTACAAATCAACATTACAAGGCGTTGATAGTCAAGAAGTTAAAATCATCCAAAATAATACTTACGAGCTTTTACAACATAGTTCTGCTGCTTTGGTGACTAGTGGAACTGCTACGTTGGAAACGGCACTTTTTAATGTTCCTCAGGTTGTTTGTTACAAAGGAAGTCCGATTTCTTATCAGATTGCAAAACGAGTGATTAATGTAAAATTTATTTCGTTGGTCAATTTAATTGTAGATTATGAGATTGTCAAAGAGTTGATTCAAAGTGAATTTAATCACGAAAACCTGAAAATAGAATTAGGGAAATTATTGGATGCGCAAACTGTTCAACCTGTACTCGATGGTTATCTTTTATTGAAAGAAGAATTAGGTAATTCTGGTGCATCGAAGAAGGCGGCGAGGAAAATGGTTGAGTTTTTAAAAGTAAAAACGTTTTGAATAAAATTAGAAAAATGGTTCTTTAGGTGATTTCGAAAGCAAAACCTAATAAAAATTAAACATAGAGGGATGAGTTCCTTTTTAGATAATACTGAACTCGGATAGTCTAACTACGACGAGAAAATTATTTGCTTGATTTCATTTGCTAATTTCTGATTAGAAAAAACAATTTCTAATCTTTCTTTCCTTTCTAAAACTTCTGTTTGGGAAAATTCTTTTTGGAAAACTTCACTCAGTATTTTTTGAAAATCCGTAGCCGCTTCCCCAACCAAACACAAATCTTCCAACCCCGTATTCTTCACTATAAAATCATTGACTATGCAAAAACGACCTTTGAAAAGTGCATTCAATAATTTCAATTTCATACCTGCAGATTGAAATGATAACAATATATTTACGTGAGCATTCTTTACCAAATCTTCCATCTCATCATTGGAAACATTTGCTTTTAATTTAGCGTTTTTAGTTTTTGCAATAATTGTTTTCAACTTACCAGAAGGATTTAACCCAGCTATAATTAACTGACAATCAATTTTTTGCATTATTTTTTCTAATAAAAAAATCGCAGCTTGCTCATTATCCTTTACACTCAAATCTCCATGAAATAAAATATATTCTCCTCTACCTTCTTTGATTTCCACTTTTTCATTTGGGTGAAAAGCTGGAATATAGTGAGTTGAAACACTCGGATATTTTTTTTCAAAATAGTCTTTATCCATTTTTGAAATAGCTAAAATTCCGTCAACGTTTGTAATCTTCTTTTCAAAAAAACGAAGCTTCTCGCTTTCTAATTTAAAGTAAGTTTTCTTTAAAATATTACTTTCCATTTTTGCCAAATGGGTATAATATTCCCACTCGACATTATGCATGCGAACGTATTTTTTTCGCTCCATTAAATCAGGGTGATTCAAAAAATAGCACGTATGTAAACCTTCGAAAAGAATCGGATGATTGTCCTTTTTAAGATTTTGTAACAACGTAATTGCATTTCTAGTTTTGACAATAAATGGAAGCGTGGATAATTGTTTTGAAAAATTAGTTGAACGATGATAGTAGTAAACTTGAGAGCAATATTTTTCTAATTCTGCAGATTGTTGCCGACCATATTCAAAAGTGTGGAGAATGATATTTACACCTTGATTTTGGAGTGCTTTTATTTTAAAAAAAACATCAATGACTCCTCCATAATTGGCAGGGAATGGAATATTGAAGGAGATGATATGGAGGTTTTTATTTTCCAATTTTCATTAAAAAAATAAAACCTTCCAGTCCGATTGGATTGGAAGGTTTTTATTGATAAAATATTTTATTTATTTCGCCGCTTCCTTCTTTTTCTTTTTAGGAGCTGCTTTCTTTCTTGTCTTCTTTTTGAAGGCATCAGGAATTTGCGAAACGATAATTTCTTTTACTTGCTCCAAAGTTAACTCTGCAGCTTCCTCTGGTGTCATTCGAGTACCATCTTCTTTTTTCGCAATTTTAACTTGCTTCTTTTTGAATTTGATGAGTGGTCCCCAACGTCCATTCTCGACAGAGATTTTTTCATCGTCCCATCGTTGGATATATCGGTTAGCTTCTTTCACTAATTTCGCTTCAATCAATTCATGCGCTTCGGCGTCAGACAAATTATCAGGATCATATCGTCTTGGAATATTTACAAAAAACTCATCATATTTCAAAAATGGGCCAAATCGACCTTTACCTTGTGTATAAGGTATACCTTTATATGTACCAACTGGAGCATCCGCTTTTTTCTTTTCTTCGATCAATTCATGCGCTCGCTCAACTGGCAAAGTCAATGCATCCTCATCTCTTGGAATAGAAATAAATGCTTCTCCCCATTTCACATATGGGCCAAATCGACCAGCTCCAATGCTGACATCTTTATCATCATATTGTCCTAAATCTCTTGGTAATTTGAATAACTCAATCGCTTCTTCAAAAGTAACAGACTCCAAAGAAAGTCCACCTCGAAGGTTAGCATATTTTGGTTTTTCATCTTCTCCTAATTCATCCGGAGCTCCAATTTGAGCAACTGGTCCAAAACGAGACATACGTACTAAAAGTGTTTTTCCAGAAATAGGATCTTTTCCTAAAATTCTTTCACCAGTTGCACGTTCAGCATGTTCCAAAGTGTGTTCAACAATTTCGTGGAAAGGATGATAAAACTCACCCAACATTTCCGTCCAATTCTTATCTCCTGCTGCGATGACATCAAATCGTCCTTCGATCTCTGCTGTAAAACTATAATTCATCACATCTTTAAAATGCTTATCCAAAAAGT
>CAJQQY010000396.1 GCA_905480595.1 uncultured Saprospiraceae bacterium
GCAAACGACGGAGGAGGGTGTGTAACCTTCAATGGTGGAAAGTCTTGGTCTTCAGAAAATAACCAACCTACTGCTCAATTTTATCGAGTGATTGCAGATAATCGTTTTCCATATCATGTTTATGGAGGCCAACAAGACAACTCAACAGTTGCGATTTCAAGTCAAACAGGAGGTGGTGGAATTGGTGTTCGAAATTGGTACCCTGTAGCGGTAGGCGAGAGTGCATTTATCGCATTTAACGATCCTGATAATCCGACGAAAGTTTTTGGAACTACCATTCAAGGCTTTATCGATGTATGGGATTCTCAAACAAAATTCACCAAGGATATTCAACCTTATCCACAAGCAAAGTTAGGGACAAATCCAAACGAACAAAAATATCGTTTCAATTGGAATCCACCTTTAGTTGCTTCGCAAATTAATAAAAACGTTTTGTACTTCGGTGGGAATGTTTTATTTCGAAGTGATGATGAAGGGCAACGGTGGACTGAAATTAGCGGCGATTTGACTCGGAATGATACTGCTCGACATGGAGATGGAGGTGTTCCTTTTACGAATGAAGGTGCAGGTGGAGAAGTTTACAACACCTTTAGTTACATCGCCACATCGCCTCATGAGGCTGGTGAAATTTGGGTGGGTTCAGATGACGGGCTTGTTCATGTGACTCAGGATGAAGGAAAGACGTGGAGTAATGTAACACCAAAAGGTTTGGAAGAATCATTGATCAATGCGATAGAAATATCTCCAACTAATGCAGGTACAGCTTACCTTGCCGTGACTCGTTACAAATGGAATGATGACTCTCCAATGATTTTTAAAACAACTGATTATGGAAAAAATTGGACAAAAATAACGAATGGAATTCCTTCCAATAATTTTGTCAGAGTAGTTCGAGAAGATCCGAAGCAAAGCAACATTTTATACGCAGGAACAGAACGAGGATTGTACATTAGTTTTGATTCGGGAAATCAATGGACAGCTTATCAATCGAATTTACCCATGGTTCCTATTAATGATTTAGCGATAAAAAATAATGATTTGGTAGCTGCAACAGGAGGACGAGCATTTTGGATTTTGGACGACTTGAGTGTTTTGCAACAAACGAAAGGAACGCCTGATACCACAAAAATTACTGCCATTCAACCTTCGTCAACGATCAAGTTTACGCTCGGTTCTGGTAATCGAAGTAACAATGGAATGAATCCAATGGCAGGAGTAACGATCGATTATTATTTGCCTCACAACTGGGTAGATAGCAATGAATTAAAATTAGAAATTTTAGATACTCGTGGAAATGTTATCAGAACTTTATCTAATCAAAAACCTAAAAAGACAAAACGATGGGAAGGTGGACCTCCGCCACCACAGGTGATTCCAAGCAAGGTAGGTTTGAATCGAACGAATTGGGATTTGCGAAGAGAAACGCTTCCTGCGATTGATGGAGTATTTGTGATGGGAGATTATCGAGGACATACAGTCGCACCTGGAAGATATAGATTGCGGTTAACTTCAGGAGAAAAAGTATCAGAAACAACTTGCGAAGTTTTACCTGATCCAAGACTTAATGCAGATGGGAAAATGTATGCAGAACAGCAAGCTCTATTAATGAAAATCGAAAATTCAGTTTACGATATTCACGAGTCAGTCAATCGATTGCGAACTGTCAAAACGCAATTAAATTCACGAGTAGAATTGTTAGAAGAGATGGCTAATGTGGAGGATCTTTTAGAAAAAGGGAAAGCGGTAGAAAAAGCAATTACAGAATGGGAAGAAAGTTTGATTCAACCTAATTCGAAAACTTTTCAAGATGTCATCAATTTTAAAAATCAATTAAATACAGAATTATTAACTTTAAAAGGTGCGTTAGATGAGCATGACCCACGACCGACTGCTGGTGTTCAATTAAGGTTGAACGAAGTGTTGAAAATGTGGAAAACGATGAAAACAGAAATGGAATATATTATCCAAGAGGAAGTGGGTGGATTCAATCAAATGTATTCGGATAAGAAATTGCCGATTTTGATTTTGCCAAAAAAAGCAAAAGAAAAAGCGGATAAACCATAATACGATTTTCTAAATTGTTAGCTTAAAAAAGTCCTTCCAGAATTTTTAAATTCTGGAAGGACTTTTTTTTATTCAACTACAATTCTTTTTACTCCCCACTCATCTTTACTTTTTAATTTCAAAAAATAAACTCCCTTCGGAATATCCTCCACCGAAATTTCAACATCACCTATTACTTCTTTTTCAAAAATCGTTTTTCCAAAAAGATCAAATAGTTGAATTCTTACCGCACTCGAATTTAAGTTTTTCACCCAAAAAAAATCTTGAGTCGGATTTGGAAAAATTTGAAAATTATTTTCTGAAAATCGTTCATCTGAAATTCCAACAAATTCAGTAATTATAATTTCAATCGTATCAATAGCAGTACATCCAAACTCATTAATCACTTCCAAAATTATTTCATGTGACCCAATTCCGAAATTTGTAGAGTCAATGTTATAAAATTGTCCACCAGCAATTCCATTCCAAAAATACTGCGTAAAATTAGTTCCACCATCTAGCGAAATGTTTTGATTAGAAAGAATCATCGTATCAATTCCCAAGTCAATTGCTGGTTCAAAAACCACCGCCGAAACTTCCACTCGTCCACTCGAACAATCGCCTTCCGGATTAAAACCATGATGATAAAAAACTTCTCCATTCCAATCCCGAGGGAAATAAATTATTCCAAAAGTATGTGTGATTCCGCTTCCACTTCTAATTTCTAATTCATCCGAACTTCGACTGACCCAATCGGTTGCATCGTTATAAGAAAGGCGAGCGCCTCCATTTTCTAAGTGAAAATAAATGCCCAAGGTATCACCTTGTTCCAATATTTTATTTCCAAAATCCACATTGTAAAAATTCCCAGAAGTCAACACTTCAACTGAATCCACGCCCCACAAAGTCCAAGCAGTTGCATCATTTTCAAAACCTTCGTACGAGCCATTTTTAAAATATGCGACGACACCTTGTATTCCAACATCTTCCAACTTTAAACTAAAACTATCCATGGTTAAAGTTTCATGAGCGACTAAATTAATCATGACTCCATTCCAATCTTTATTTGAATTATTAGTGGTGAAGAGAGATTCTTTATAAAATAAATCGCCACTAATTCCTTCTGCAAAATATGTTTGCGAAGAATTAACTGCAGAAGTTGCAAAAGAATTTCCTCCTCCAATCGGAACAGAATCTGTCAAGTTTTCAAACCAAAAAATCGTATCCGTATGTTCAAAATCTACAGAAAGGAAAGCCATTTCATCTTTGCAAATTGTATCATTTTGAGCAATTAAAACAGGAGAAGCTTGTGTAGTGAAATTTAAAACAGGTGAAACATTATTCCAAGAGATAGTGTCATTTGGAGAAATGATAGCACTTACAATTGAATAACTTGCCGAGTCAAAAGTATTAACTGAAAATTCAAAGGGAGCAAATTCACATGCACCCAAACCTCCAAAAATTGTATCGAATAAAGTGATTTGTGATGACGTAGAGTTATAAATGTCATGTTGAATATAAATTTCAGAAAAGTTATCCTCTCCAAGATTTATGACTTCTCCTTGGACAATCGTTTCTGGATCACCACATAATTTTGGATCGGAGATTTTATAATTTCCCATTGCAAATTCAGTCCCAGAAGTTATTTCAAATATTTCCGAAAGAATGTTTTTCTCTTGAACTCGCCCAAACAAAATTGCATGTGCAGCATCATTCAAATGCGTTCCATCACCTGAATCAAACATCGGATCAATATCATTTGAAGGAAGCGCAATGCCATTCCAAAAGTCAATTGCCATATTTTCAAAAGTAGAAAATATCGAATCTTGAACACCTAATTGAATGGCATCTTGCGTCGCTCCAAAAGCAGTCTTCGGTTGAGTTGTACATACCCAAACTGGAATATTTACACTATCCGCCACAGCAGCAATTGTTTGGAAATTAAACATCTGTTCATCAATTCCAAAGTTATTGGAAGCATCATTAGAAGGCATATTTACGATAATTGCATCTGCTCCAAGCGCAACTGCTTGACTTACATTATTATTTGGATTTGAAGCTGGTCGGTTGGGTGGTGGAGCAAACCAATTAGGCATAATATGATAAGTTGTCGTTCCTCCGATTGCTAAGTTAGTGACTAAATTATTCGGATTAATTTCTTGTAGATATTTTCGATAGCGATTTACCCACGTACTGTCAGCTGACGAAGGACCAGTTCCTGCGGCAGTCGAAGAACCTAAAATAACGATATGAAAATCTGTATTCCCTAAGCAAGGATTTTGATCATCTTGCCCAAAAAGAGAAGTTGCAATTAAAACTAGTGTCAGAAAAAAAATAAAGCGCATATTGATTTTCGGTTTGTGTAATATCTTAGAAAATATGAGAATGAAAAAAATCTAAAAAAGGTCGATACCCAAAGCGTTCCCCATTTTTTGCCTTTCACACAGCTTAAATTAAAGAGGAACCTCTCCATCTACTCTTTCATCCTTAACCCCTAAAAATAGTTCAATTTCTTGTTCAATAAAAAGCGCTTTGTTTTTTTGTTTAAAACCATCAATAATTTTTATTTCTTTACCACCTACCAATCTAGCATGCACAGCATAAGCATGCACGGGGACACCATTAGTAGTGTGCGACACATATTTTTTAGAATATAATTGTTCGATATTTTGCACATCGTAATATTGATTTTTTGTAATAAAAGGGATGGTGAATGGACGATGCTCTATCGACAAGTCATAATCATCCACAGTAATGTATGTCGAATTCATCAACCGAGTAACAATGTAAATTATGAAACCAATCCCAACCATCAGATGCAAACTAATACCTAAAAGCATTATTATACTTCCAGAGACAATTGCCCCAATTACAAATGGAATCATCATCACATTCCAAACTATTCCAAAGAAAACAAAAAATGGACTTAGCCCTTTTGCTTTTCTCCACTTATAAAAAAGAGTGAGTTCATCTTGGTAAGCATCGATTTCAATTTCTTCTGGAAGGAATACTTCTTTGCGTCGTCGCATAGGAGAAGTTACACTTTCTTCAAATGTAAATACATTGTTACAGTTTTTACATTTAGCTATGGTCTTATCAATGTTGATATCATCAGCGATGATTTCATGACTACATTTTGGGCAATTAAGTTGGATGCCTAATTTTGGGAAAAGAGGTTTGTTCTGATGTTGTGGCTGACCGTATTTTGGCTCTTTATATTCCATGAGTTTCAATAAGTAAAAAATATATTTGAAAATAGTTAGTCAAAAATAACTTTTAATCTGTAATAAAAATATTTTTTCGTTTCCATTTGAATAGCTATTTTTATTCATCTTAATTTTATTAAATTATATAAAACCAATTGAATATGAGAAAACTTACTGTAACTTGTCTTTTCTTCACCTTATTATTGTTGTTATCAAACAATACATTTTCACAATCAGATTTTTTCGAAAGTCCTAACTTTTCTGAGGGTCAAATTGATGTTAACATTGGTATCGGATTAATTCCTACTTTTTATAGTGGGAATAGAGGTTTACTACCATTGAATATAAGTGGAGAGTATGGTATTACCGATGATATTAGTGTTGGTGGATATATCGGTTTTTCTACTTCGAGATCCTCTGTTATCAATAAAAATGATGTAAGATATACTTATACTATTATTGGTGTGCGTGGATCTTACCATGTCGATTTAGACGAAAACTTAGATGCTTATTTTGGGTTAATGTTAGGTTATAATCGGGTTGGCGTCAGGTATGATGACGACTTTCTTTTCCCTGGCTATAATCCAACAAGAAGCTCTGGAATTTATTCAGGGTTTATTGGGTCAAGATATCATTTCAATGAAAATATGGGAGTCTTTGCTGAGGTTGGATATGGTATATCATGGTTGACCTTTGGGTTTACGACCAAGTTATAATCATAATTTTAAATGAAAAAAACTCAACCATATTATTTTGTATGGTTGAGTTTTTTAACTAGCACCAGTTTTAGAAAGTTAGTTTTATTAAAAAGTAACTTTTTCATGATCGAAATTTTTAAAATAAATCTCCTTCATGTTAAGTTGTCTTTCTTTGTATAATTTTTCCAGCGCAACTTCTATGCGATCCATTACTTCGATCATTATCTCCATCGAAGTAGAAAAACAAGTTCGAATTTGACTTTCTACTCTTGATCCAAACCATTTGGCAACACCTGGAACAAGAGCTACATTTGCATTTTCCAAAAGATATAAAGTCATCTGTGTTCCAACCTATCATGGGGATATTTCATTCTAAAAAATAATCTCGCATCTTCAATTTGAAAATTCGGGATTATCATGTGAGTATATTTTTGAGGAAATAAAAAGAAATTTCTAAGGTTTAGCATAGATTTCAGTATTTTCCGATTTTGATAAACAATCGTTTTAATGGATAAAAATGGGACAGAAAATCAATAAAAATTTAGCTTTTGATGATGAAAAACCATTTTGGGAGAACCCAAAAATATTTAATATAGGACAAATTAGACCTCATGCTAATTTTATCCCTTACTCAAATGTGGAAGATCTTTTTTCTGCGAATAGTTTCCATGAATCCAATTCTGAATGGATAAAGTCACTCAATGGGAAATGGAAATTTCATTGGGTTAGAAAGCCAGTAGATCGGCCAAAGAGTTTTTATGAAAATGGTTTTGATTTATCCAGTTGGGATGAAATTGATGTTCCTTCTAATTGGGAATTGAAAGGTTACGGCACTCCGATCTATGTGAATGATCGTTATCCTTTTCCCAAAAATCCGCCACACATTCCACACGATTATAATCCAGTTGGTTCCTACAAAAAGTCTTTTTTGATTCCGGAGAACTGGGATGAGAGGGAGGTTTTTATTCAATTTGGAGCAGTAAAATCGGCTGCTTATTTTTGGCTCAATGGAGAATTTATTGGGTATAATCAAGATTCAAAAACGCCTATTGAGTTTAATATAACCAACTATTTACAAGAAGGAAACAATACAATTTCTGTCGAAGTTTATCGATGGTCTGATGGTTCATATTTAGAGTGTCAAGATTTTTGGCGACTAAGTGGAATGGAACGAGAAGTGTATTTGTGGGCTGCACCAAAAGTTAACATTCGTGATTTTTTTGTAAAAGCTAAGTTAGATGAAAAATATGAAGATGGATTATTACGAATCGAAGTTGATTTAAAAAATGGTGATTTGAAAAAAAATATCAATGGTTATTCGCTATGTTGTCAACTCTTAGATAAAAATAAAAATATATTTCTTGAAACTGCGAAAAATGTTGATTTTCAGTCAAATACAGATATTGTTATTCCTTTTTTGGGAAAAATAGAAAACCCGAAGAAGTGGACAGCGGAGACTCCAAATTTATATCAACTAGCATTGATTTTAAAAAATGAAAAAGGAAGTGTTTTACAAGTGGTAGGTTGTAAAGTTGGTTTTAGAAAAATTGAAATCAAAAACGCACAACTTCTAGTCAATGGAAAATCCATCACAATTAAAGGTGTCAATCGACATGAACATGATGAAGTGAATGGTCATGTGATCTCGGAAAAAGACATGCTGGAAGATATTAAATTATTGAAGCAATTTAATTTTAATGCAGTTCGCGCTAGCCATTATCCAAACCATGCAAGGTGGTATGAGTTGTGTGATGAATATGGATTGTACGTAGTTGATGAGGCAAATATTGAAGCACATGGGATGGGGTCTTGTTTTTCAAAACCATTTGATGAAGAAGCACATACTTCTGCATTACCTAATTGGGAGGGGGCACATTTGGATAGGGTAAAACGGATGATAGAAAGAACAAAAAATCATGCATGTGTCATTGTATGGTCTTTAGGAAATGAAGCGGGCAATGGACAAAATATGCATGCAGCATATAAATGGGTCAAGCAACGAGATGATTCTCGTCCCGTTCAATATGAGCAAGCGGGCGAAGCCAAAAATACTGACATCATTTGCCCAATGTATCCAAAAATAGAAACGATCATTGAGTATGCTGAGCGCACTAATGATCGACCACTCATCATGTGTGAGTATGCACATGCGATGGGGAATAGTGTTGGTAATTTGCAAAAATATTGGGATACAATCGAACGATTTCCAAATTTACAAGGTGGCTTTATTTGGGACTGGCAAGATCAAGGGATTTTGGCAAAAACAGATGATGGAATTAAGTATTGGAAATATGGAGGAGACTTCGGAGATGGTGATGTGCCGAGTGATAATAATTTTTGTATCAATGGTTTGTTATTTCCCAATCGAAAAATTCATCCAGCACTTTTAGAAGTGAAAAAGGTATATCAGAATATCAAAGTGGAAGCAATAGATTTGGAAAAAGGTCTATTTATGATCCACAATTTATTCGATTTTATTTCTTTGAAAAATGTCTGGTTGGATTGTGATGTTTTAGAGGATGGCGCATCGATTTTGAATAGTAGAATTGATGATTTTGATATTCCTTCAAAGGGTAGGATGGATTTGAATTTGGAGTTTTATTTTCCAAAAGAAGAAGTGCAAAGTGAGCGGTTTATCAATCTAACTTTTTTCACTTTAGAGAAGGAACAAATGATTCCTGCAGGGCATGAAATAGCAAAATTTCAATTTAAATTGCAAGACTCGAATCAACTTGAATTGAGACTCGAAGAAAATCCTCAACCTTTGATTTTAAAGGAAAAACAAAGTGTTTATAAAATTCAGGGAACTGGTTTTTTGATCGAATTTTCGAAAGAAACGGGGCTTTTGGAAAAATATGTTTTTCATGAAAATATATTATTGCAAAAAGGGGGGGAACCTAATTTTTGGCGAGCTCCAATTGATAATGATTTGGGAAACCTGATGATGCTTCGATTAAATGATTGGAAAGATGCGAGCAAAAATAGAGAAGTGAAAGAAGTGATTGTAACCGTTATTTCTGATCAAGAGATTTTAGTGAAAACCATTTTTAAATTACCTGCAGTTGAATTAAAATATGAACTCAATTATCGAGTTTTTTGGGATGGTGAAATTGAAATTTTAGGACGATTTTTCCCTTTAGAAAATACTGAAAAAGTGTTACCTGAATTGCCTCGTTTTGGATTGACGATGGAGTTGCCTTTGCAATTTGAAAATGTGAAATGGTATGGACGAGGACCGCATGAAAATTATTCAGATAGAAATGATAGTGCATTTGTAGGAGTTTATAACAGTACAATTACGGAGCAATATCATCCATATATTCGACCTCAAGAAAATGGAAATAAAACAGAAAATCGTTGGCTCACTTTGACTAACTCAGCAGGAGTTGGATTGAAAATAATTGGACAACCTTTATTTGATTTTTCTGCTCAAAAATTTACGACAGATGATTTTGATTTAGGAGGTTTTGAAAAACCATTTAAGCATACTTGCGATTTGGTTCCAAAAGATTTTATTACTTTGCACGTTGATTTTGGGCAGATGGGAGTTGGAGGAGATGACAGTTGGGGAGCACAGACTCATGATGAATATAAATTATTTCCTAAACCATATTCTTTGCGATTTGTGCTTCAGCCCATTATTTGTGGGGAACAATAACAATACACTTACATTTTAAAATTTAACACGAAATTACATGTCTGATTTTTACTCAAACGTTATTCAAGGTGCGCAAAATTTACATTGGAGTGAAATATGGGCGACTATTTTTGGACTAGTATATATTGTTTTAGCAATCAAAGAAAATGTTTGGTGCTGGTTTTGGGGAATACTCAGCTGTGGACTTTGGGCTTGGGCAACCTATAATTTATACAGCTATTATATAGATGCGATTTTGAATGTTTTTTATGTGTTAATGGGATTTATAGGAATCTATCAATGGAAATTGGGGCGTAGCGATAAAGATGAGTTGCCTGTGACGCAAATGACTGTGAATCAACATGTTATAATTGTTGTTGCGGGTATGGTTTTTACTTTTTTATTAGGATTTTTATTCGAAAAATATACCCCTGCACAGAAGACCTACCTTGATGCTTTTACTACTGCTTTTGCGATTTTCGCTACATTTATGACTATTCAAAAAAAGATTGGGAGTTGGATTTATTGGATAATTGTAGATGCTATTTATGTTTATATGTATTGGGCAGTT
>CAJQQY010000397.1 GCA_905480595.1 uncultured Saprospiraceae bacterium
ATACATTGATGATTTCAATGATGCATTTATGCCAATCATAATTCCAATTTTGATTGTGTGTGGACTGATTGCACCAGATGATTTATCAACAGCAGCGGTGCTGTTTTTTACTTGCCTTTTGATGATGTTCATGGGGCGTGTTAATTTGAAATATATTTTACTCTTGATGTTTTTAGGCGTTGTCCTTTTTTCATTCTTGGTTACTCTGGGTACTATTTTTCCAGAAACAGTAAGAATTGGAACGTGGGTAAAACGACTAACTGCATTTTGGTATGGCGAAGCTGGAGCTGAAAATATTCAAGTACTTCAATCAAAAATAGCCATCGCGAATGGAGAATGGTTTGGAGCTGGTCCTGGAAATAGTATGCAAAGAAATTTTATTCCTGCTTCTAATTCAGATTATATCTATGCGATCATTTTTGAAGAGTATGGATTGATCTTCGGAGGATTTGTAATTCTTTTTCTTTACGTCGCACTATTTTTTAGAGTAGTGACTATCGTAACGAGAAGTCCAAAAGCATTTGGAGCAATGCTCGCGCTAGGATTGGGATTGTTGATTTCATTGCAAGCTATGATGAACATGGGAGTAAATGTGAATATTTTACCAGTTACGGGATTAGCACTTCCAATGGTAAGTAAAGGAGGAACTTCGGTGATTTTTTCCGCCATAGCCTTCGGTATGATTTTAAGCGTGAGTCGCTACATTGAAAAGACGACATAACAATTTCATTTTTGTAAAAAAGAAAAACAGATTATAAAATAGAACAAGTAAATCGACCCTAAAAATTTAAAATAATTTCGCATATGAGACCAACGATATTGTATTTTGACAAAAAAGTAGAGTTTAAAGGACAAGTGAGTGAGCAGTTGTTAGCTGATACTTGGATTGCGGTAAAGAATATTTCTAGAAAGGAATTGATGGAAAAATTGGACTTGCAAGTTTCTTTGAATTTGAATTGGGATGCTGGTTTGCTTTTGAAAAATGATGCAGCAAGAGCTTTGGGCGGAAATTATTTGATGCCACCAAGTTTGGATGGATGGTCAATTATAGTTGGAAAATATTTTAATGATAACCTAGAAATGGTTAGAAAACTCAGAGAGTTAAGTGAAGAATTTGGAGAAGTTTATTTTTTCTCAAGCATAGATTCTATGGAGAAAAATTTATGGATTCATGGAGAAGAAGGAGTGATGGAAAAATGGGAAACGGAAGATGAAGATTTAGAAGATGAAGTAGAACATTTACCATTTGATTTTAGAAAATTTAATAATCAATTGAAGTTCAAAGATGTATTGCTTTGCAAAAACAAAAAGAGTTTGAACCAAATGAGATTGTGGTAGTGAAAAAACTAAAAGTAATAATAAGTGGCGGCGGATCTGGCGGGCATGTTTTTCCCGCAATAGCGATTGCAAATGAGATAAAAAAACAACGACCTGATGCAGAAATCCTATTCGTAGGAGCAAAGGGAAAAATTGAAATGGAAAAAGTCCCGAAAGCGGGATTCCCGATTAAAGGTCTTTGGATCAGTGGGTTCCACAGAAAATTGACATTACGGAATTTGATGTTTCCGATCAAACTATTGTTTAGTTTGTTCAAGGCTTTTGGAATAATTCAAAGTTTTAAACCTGATGTAGTTGTTGGAGTTGGAGGTTTCGCAAGTGGACCAACACTTCAAGTTTCTACAATGAAAGGAATACCAACTTTGATTCAAGAACAAAATTCATTTCCAGGTATCACGAATCGACTTTTAGCTAATAAAGTAAATCGGATTTGTGTGGCTTACGAAGGGATGGAAAAGTTTTTTCCAAAAGAAAAAATAACACTCACAGGAAATCCAGTTCGACAAGACATAATGGATTTAACGAACAAAAGAGAAGAGGGATTAAAGCATTTTGGTTTAGATCAAAATAAAAAAACAATCCTACTTTTTGGAGGAAGTTTGGGAGCGAGAACATTAAATGATTCAATGGCAGCAAATAATGATTTGTTGGAAAAAAATCAAAACGTACAGGTGCTTTGGCAAGCAGGGAAACTCTACATTGAAGAGTTCAAAAAATCTGCAACTGCTCAATTGGACAACGTCAAGATTTCAGCATTTATTGATCGAATGGATTTGGCTTATGCTATGGCGGATGTAGTGATTTGTAGAGCAGGTGCGTTGACGATTTCAGAATTATGTTTGGTTGGAAAACCAGCGATTTTGATTCCTTCGCCAAATGTTTCTGAAGATCATCAAACGATGAATGCTAAAGCACTTTCAACAAATGAAGCAGGAATTTTGGTCGAGGAAAAGAATGCAAAAAAAATGTTGGAACAAGCTTTGCATATCCTTGATAATGAGCGAGTTATGAATAGTTTAAAAAGTAACATTCAAAAACTAGCTAAAGCTAACGCAACTAAAAATATAGTTTCTGAAATATTACAAATAGTAAAATGAAGCTAGAAGATATTAAAAAAATATACTTCATCGGAATCGGAGGAATCGGGATGAGTGCCTTGGCTAGATATTTTAATAACCGACAAGTTGAAGTTTTTGGATACGATAAAACAGAAACAACGTTGACTAAAAAGTTAGTTGACGAAGGGATAAAAATCCATTTTGAAGATGATATTTTACAAATTCCAGAAGGAGTTGATTTGGTAGTTTTTACCCCAGCAATTCCAAATTCTCATAGCGAACTGAACTATCTTTTGGAAAATAATTTGCCAGTAAAAAAGAGATCAGAAGTGCTCGGGATAATCAGTCGTAGTAAAAAAGCGATTGGTGTTGCTGGAACTCACGGCAAGACTTCAACAAGTTCAATTTTGACTTGGATATTAAAAGTTGGAGGCGTGGATTGCACCGCTTTTTTAGGTGGAATTGCTCAGAATTTTGAGAGCAATTTTGTCGAAGGAAAAAGTGATTGGGTGGTGATTGAGGCGGACGAATACGATCGTTCATTTTTGCAACTGAATCCTGACATGTCAATTATTTTGTCGATGGATGCAGATCATCTTGATATTTATGGAGATGCATCAACGATGCAAAAAACATTTTTTGAATATGCAGATAAGACTAAACCGAACGGATTTGTTTTTGTAAAAGATGGCTTACGAATGCCTTTTTCCAAAAATGGAATTACGTACGGACAGTTTGGAATTGACAAAGGAAGTTACCGAGCAGAAAATGTTAGAGTGGAAAATGGATACTTCGTTTTTGATTTTAAAAGTTGGATTGAAAATATTAACGATATAAAAATCACCTTGGCAGGAAAGCATAATGTTGAAAATGCTACAGCTGCAATTGCAGTTGCCCAACAACTTGGAATCAAAGGTGACGATATTAAAAAAGCACTCGCGACATTCAAAGGAATTAAGCGACGATTTGAAAGAATCTTTGACAATGACGAAATAGTTTATATCGATGATTACGCACATCATCCTTCTGAACTAAAAGTAGCGATTGAAGCGGCAAAAATGCTTTTTCCTAACAATAAAATTACGGGCATTTTTCAACCACATTTGTTTTCTAGAACGAATGATTTTGTGGATGGATTTGCAGCTGAATTGGATGAATTGGACGAAGTAATATTGATGGATATTTATCCAGCTAGAGAATTACCGATAGAGGGAGTGACGTCGAAAATTATTTTTGATAAAATGAAAAATTCAAACAAAGTGATGGTGACAAAATCAACTTTGATGGATGAATTGGAAAATAGAAAAGTGGAAGTGTTGTTGACGTTAGGAGCGGGAGATATTGACACTTTTGTTGAGGAAATTAAAAATTGGTTGAGCGAAAAGTGAACTAATTTTTTAGACATAATGTATTGATAATCAGTTTTTTATAAAAAAATAAAACTGAATAAATAATAGACTGAGAATGAGTACCGAGACACTACAAACCATCAAACGACTTACGATTATTGCGACCGTATTTGTATTGTTAGGATTTATTGTGTGGTCAGTTAATAAGCGAGAAAGTTCGCTTTCAGAAGGATTGGAAATAGAAGTTGAACCCTTGGCAAATGGAAGAAATCTATTAACCATTGGTGATATTCAAAAAATAATACAACGGAGTTTTGTATATAATTTAACAGAGGAAAAAGTTCCTTTGGGAAAATTGAAAGTAGGTGAAATTGAAAAAATTTTGGAAGCAGAACCTTTTGTTTTAGATGCGGAAGTTTATGTGGATAATCAAAATCAATTGTACGTTCATGTCACTCAACGAACACCTATCCTCAGAGTAATTGACAAGGACAATCAAACCTATTATATGGACAAAACTGGCAGACAAATGCCAATGTCCGATCATAGTACGGCAAGAGTGTTGGTAGCAACGGGAGAGATTCCAGCTTACACTCCTGATTTTCAAGAGCCAAGGAAAAAGCATTTTTTGAAAAAAATGTTTGACTTGACAGAGTATATTCGAAGTGATGAATTCTTGAATCCGATGATCGAGCAAATCTATGTAAATCAATTCGAAGAATTTACGCTCATCCCAAAAGTGGGAAGACAAAAGATAATTTTTGGGAAATACGAAGACGTGGAAGACAAGTTTAATCGCTTAGAATTATTCTATGCTGAAGGAATGTCGCGAGAAGGATGGCAAAAGTATAAGACCATTAATTTGAAATATCGCAAGCAAGTAGTTTGTGAAAAACGTTAATAACGGTTAATGCTTAACGGTTTACCGTTAAAAAAAGAACTTATTCCCTTACATTATTTAACCATAAAAGAACATAACACTCTTTTTTAAACTAGAAACATTATGATGGAGACAAACTTACCGAAACAAGATGTCGTCGTTGCCTTAGACATAGGGACAACTAAGGTCTGTGCCATTGCAGGTCGTAAGGATAAACATGGAAAAATTGAAATTCTCGGAGTTGGGAAGGTAGATTCTGAAGGCGTTATGCGAGGAATCGTAACTAACATTGAAAGAACGGTTAGAGCAATTTCTGACGCTGTTGCTGCAGCGGAAAGAGCAGTTGGGAAACCAATCAAAATTGTTCACGTAGGGATTGCAGGACAACACATTAAAAGTTTGCAACACCGAGGAATTTTGACACGCCAAGATGACCATGACGAAATCAGTCAAAAAGATATTGATCAATTAGTGAGTGATATGTACAAATTAGTATTGCCTCCAGGTGATAAAATTTTGCATGTGATTCCTCAAGAATATACTATTGATAGCGAACAAGGGATTACTGATCCTATCGGAATGTCAGGAGTAAGATTGGAAGCTAATTTCCACATAATTACAGGACAGATTACTGCTTCACACAATATTGACAGATGCGTTCGAAAAGCAGGTTTGCAAGTTGCAGATATGACTTTGGAACCTATCGCATCAGCGGCAAGTGTTTTGAGTGATGAAGAAAAAGAAGCAGGGATTGCACTTGTAGACATAGGTGGTGGAACTACTGATATTACTATTTTTCAAGAAGGAATTATTCGTCACACAGCTGTGATTCCTTTTGGTGGAAATGTAATTACCAAAGACATCAAAGAAGGGTGTTCAGTAATTCACCAGCAAGCTGAAAAATTAAAAATTAAATTTGGATCTGCTTTAGCGGAAGAAGTTTATGATAATCGAATTATCACTATTCCCGGATTGAAAGGTCGTGATCCAAGAGAAATTTCTGAAAAGAATTTGGCAAGAATTATCCAAGCAAGAGTAGAAGAAATAATGGATTATGTGGTTTGGGAAATTCGTCGATCTGGATATGAGCGTAAGTTAATTGGAGGGATTGTTTTGACTGGAGGAGGAGCTTTATTAAGTCACATTGAAAAATTAACTGCTTACCACACAGGTATGAATACTCGAATTGGTTTGCCTATCGAACAATTGGCGCATGGCTATTCAGAGCAAATTTGTAGCCCTGTTTATTCAACTGCTATTGGATTGTTAATCAAAGGTGTTGATGCCAATGAAAAACGACCTGAAAAAATTGAAGCACCAGTTGTCGAAGAAGTAGCAGAGATGGGAGAAAAAGAACCTTCCAATGCTAAAGAAGTAGGTGGTAAATGGTATGACCAATTATTCAAAAAAACCAAAGAATGGTTTGAAGACGAACCAGACTCTGAGTTTTAATAGTTAATGTTTAACTGTGAACTGTCAAGACCAAACGGTATTAATCGTTAATCAATAATAGTTCACCGTTAACTATGAGAAACATTTTATCTAATTCCTTTATAAAATAAAACACACTTATTATGTTATTTGATTTGCCAAAAGAAACTAGCTCAATAATCAAAGTGATTGGCGTCGGGGGTGGCGGAAGTAATGCTGTAAATCACATGTTTGACCTTGGAATCGTAGGAGTAGATTTTGCAATCTGCAATACTGATAACCAAGCAATGGAACTAAGTAAAGTTCCTACAAAAATACAATTAGGACCAGACTTAACTGAAGGGTTAGGTGCAGGTTCAAAACCAGATATTGGTCGCCAAGCTTGTATCGAGTCTATCGACGAGATCAAAACTTTCTTGGCTAATGGTACAAAAATGCTTTTTGTAACTGCTGGAATGGGCGGTGGAACTGGAACAGGTGCTGCTCCAATTATTGCTAAAGCAGCTCAAGAAATGGATATTTTGACGGTAGGGATTGTTACCCTTCCATTTTCATTCGAAGGTCGTCGTCGATCAAAACAAGGTGTTGACGGACTAGATGAATTGAAGAAAAATGTTGATACATTAATCGTGATTTCTAATGATAAATTACGTCAGATTCACGGTAACTTAAAATTGTCAGAAGCCTTCTCTGAAGCAGATGATATTTTATCGACGGCAGCTAAAGGTATCGCTGAAATCATTACGGTTCCAGGTTATGTAAACGTGGATTTTGAAGATGTCAATACAGTTATGCGAGGTAGTGGAGTTGCCATCATGGGAACTGCAACTGCTGAAGGTGATGACCGAGCAAAACTAGCTGTAGATGAAGCATTAAATTCTCCACTTTTGGAAGAAAATGATATTCGAGGTGCACAACACATCTTATTGAATATTACTTCTGGAAATAAAGAGGTAACGATGGATGAGATTTTTGAAATCACAGAATTCGTTCAGGAAGAAGCAGGTTTTGGAACAGATTTGATTTGGGGAAATTGTTATGACGAAACTTTGGGTGACCAATTAAGTGTAACAGTTATCGCAACTGGTTTTGAAGAAAGCCAACCAACAGCTGTCAAAACTGGAAATGCAAAAATCAAAATTCCTTTAGATGGGGAGAATGCCAAAAAAAAGAATGGCATTTTTGAAGTAGGGCATGACAAAGGGCAGTCTGCAAATACAGTTGAGTTCGACAACGTTCGATCAAACTACGAGCAATACCAAAGACAAATGGGTTACTCGTACGAAGAGCCTTATGTGAAAAGTGAGGACAAAGAACGAATGGAAGAAGAACGTAAAAAAAGACTTCAATATGAAGCACAAAAAAGAGAAGAACGCTTGAGAAATCTCAGCGTAAAGTTAAATAATCCACAAACAGTAAATGAGTTGGAAAACGAACCAGCTTACTTACGTCGAAAAGTAAATTTAGATGATGTTCCTCACAGCAATGAGGAGACTAACATGTCTAGACTTTCGATTACGGATGATGTAGAACCTGAAATCAGAAATGAAAATTCTTTTCTACATGACCGTCCGGATTAAAGAAAATGAGTAAGCAATTACTCATTAGGTTCCATTAGGATTCCTAGAGTCCGTTATGGTTCTTTTAAGGGATTAGTTTAAATATGAAGGCATTCACACTTATTGTGGATGCCTTTTTTGTTTTTTAGAATAGAACCTAGAATTGTTAATGTTTCTCTTTAGTTAATTAATGGCATGTTTTTTTCATCTACCCAACTAACTTCCTAAATACCGAATTTCCCTCCTTATTTTTTATCTCAAAATAACTAGATCCATGAAATTAATTTACAACCAGTCTAACCTTATTTCTATTTTTCCAAAAACCATATCGTGTTTATTTTTTCTATTATTATTGACACAACCGTCTATAGCAAATTCCAATAATTTTTACTCAGGAGACGTTGGTCGTTTCTCAGCACAAGTTAAAAACTGTGAGGTTAAAGTGATTTGGAATACTGCAACAGAAGAGAATATAAAATTATTTCAGCTTCAATGGAGTGGAGATGGACAGACTTTTCATGCAATCCATACTGAATTTTCTTCTGGATCTTCGCCAAGTAATGCTCAATATATTTTCTTGGATGAAAATGCTTCATTTAGTAATTTCTATCGGTTGAAAACTATCTATCTAGATGGTACTTTTAAATTCACAAAAACAGTTTTGGCGAAAAAAGAATGTAAAATAAATAATACACTTACTGTTTTTCCAAATCCAGTTTCTGCAAACGCTAATATTTTAAATCTTGAATTTATTCCAACAAAATCTCAGGCTCAGATTTTGATTAATGATATGTTGGGAAGAACAATTCAACGAATTAATTATGATGTGGAGGCAGGGATTGAAAATAAGTTTGCATTAGATATTTCAAACTATCCAGCTGGAACTTACAATATGATTGTGGTAGGAGAGCAACAAGCCAAAATATTTGTTATCAAGTAAACTGATAATTCCATTTTAGGAATGAAAAGATCTACTCATTAAATTGAGTAGGTCTTTTTTTATGGAAAATACCTTATGATACTTTTAACCTAAAACCGAACTTAGACCTTCAAATTTTTTCCTACTTTTGTCCTTCAAAAAAAGTAGCAATCCATGAGAAAATTCCTTCCACTCATTTCCATCATTTTATTTTTTTCATGTCAAAATGAACCACAAGTTTCCACTCCTAAATTTTTAAAAATTGCAGGCGAAACGATGGGGACGACTTATCATATTACTTATGAAGATGAGTTGGGGCGTAATTTTAAGAAGGAGGTGGATTCGATATTGGTGGAGATTAATCAGGCGGTTTCGACTTATATTCCTGATTCAAAAATTTCTTTATTTAATCAAAATAAGCTAACCTCATTTATTAGAAGTGATACATCTATTCATGATCATCATATTTTAGAAGTTTTTTATGCAGCAGAACGAATTTATAAAGTTACTGATGGATTTTTTGATCCTACTGTTATGCCTTTAGTAAACTATTGGGGATTTGGGTATACGGATAAAAAACCTGTTACGAAATTAGATAGTGTGAAAGTTCAATCTCTGTTATTGTTGGTTGGGTTGAAAAAAGTGGAAATAGGTTCTTATGATTGGGATAATATTTATTTGATTGCAAAAAAAGAAAACCCTAATATTCAACTCGATTTCTCTGCCATAGCCAAAGGTTACGCAGTAGATGTTGTTGCTAACTTTTTCGAAGAAAAAAAACTAAAAAACTACCTCGTAGAAATCGGTGGAGAACTCCGAACCAAAGGCAAAAATGCCAAAGGAAAAGTCTGGACAACTGCCATTAATACTCCAAGAATTAATGCACAACTGACTGATTACGAAGCGATTATAAAAGTAAATAACAAAGCCATCGCTACCTCAGGCAATTATCGAAATTTTCATGAAGTCGATGGCGAATGGTACGGTCACGAGATCAATCCAAAAACTGGTTTCCCTGAAAAAAGTAACTTACTCAGCGTAACAATTATGTCTGACGATTGCATGAGCGCCGATGCTTATGCAACTGCAATGATGGTCATGGGTTTAGAAAAATCAAAAGCATTAGCTGAAAAACTCGATAATATAGATGCCTTTTTTATTTTTGCTAATGAGGCAGGGGAGTTGGAGACTTTTTACACCAAAGGATTTGAAGGGATAATTGTGAAATAAAATTACTTCCAAATACTTTTAAAAAGTAAGGTATCCGATACCTACTATTTTTTTATAAAAAAGAAAACAAGCATATGAATTTTAACTTAGAAAGAGACCTTTGCTTTTTTGATATTGAATCAACTGGACTGAATGTAGTGCGAGATCGAATTGTACAAATTGCCATAATCAAATATCCAAAAAATGGAGGAGAACCGGAGGAGTTGGAAATGATGATAAATCCAGGAATTCCGATTTCAGAAGAAGCTATGAATGTGCATGGTATCACGCCAAAGATGTTATCAAACAAACCTTCGTTTCATCAAGTAGCAGATCAGCTACTAAAGTTTATTGGCAATTCAGATTTGGCAGGTTACAATTCTAACCGTTTTGATGTACCAATGTTAATGGAAGAGTTTTCAAGAGTAGGAATTGAATTAGATATGACTCGACGAAGAACAATTGATGTACAACGTATTTTTTATAAAATGGAACCACGTACGTTGAGTGCAGCTTTGAAGTATTACACAGGCAAAAGAATCGAAAATGCTCACGATGCTTTGGCTGATGTACGAGCAACTATTGATGTTTTAAAAGGGCAATTAGAAAAATATCAAGACGTTGATCTAGAAGATAACGATGGAAATATTATCGAAAAGCCTGTTCAGAATGATATGAAAGCTTTGCACGAATTTACCACAGACGATAAAATGATAGATGCGACGATGCGATTAAAATATAATCATGAAGGAGTGGTCGTTTTTAATTTTGGAAAATACCAAGGGCAAGATGCTGCGAAAGTTTTAACGGAAGACAAGCAATATTATAATTGGATGTTGAACAAAGAATTTTCTTCCCAAGTGAAGCAGTTAATTAAGAAGCTGGTAAAAGAGTATAAAAATAAGTGATTTTAGAAGTGATAATTTTTTTAAGGAATAATTCGGATTTATCATTTCGGCATCGCCTCAACCAAATTCAATTTTTTTGAATAAAAAATAATATAGTGAAGGAATTAAATTCAATATTTGAGGAGGTTGGTACTCCTACTCACAAGGTGACTCAAAGTCACCTTGTGAGTAAAACAGAAAAAAAGTTTATAAAAACGCTCCAACTCCTCACTTTTTACTTATTGCTGATCACTCTAATCAGTAGTTGCTACAAACCTACCTCAGGCTGCTTAAATATAGATGCTACGAATTATAATGCCTCCGCAGATGAACCTTGCGATGACTGTTGTTCCTTCCCAAATTTGAATATAAAAATTACTCATAGTGTCACCACCGAAGGAACATTTGGACAGGATTCTTGCATCAATCATTCTTTCGATGCAACGTTTAATAATGTAGCCAATAATTATTTTCAAATAAAAGGAATGGAGTTCTACCTATCTGATTTTCAGTTGATTATGTCTGATGGGAGTATTTCGGAAGTTGAAGATGAAATGACTTTTATGATCTATGATGATGCCATTTCTCAGACTATAAAGGACACCACGGTTAAAGATGATTTTGTGCTTGTCAAAAGAAGCTCACCTAACTATACTATTGGTGAATTTCGAAAACCAGGAACTTATATTGAGTTACGATTTAAGGTTGGAATTGATGAGAAATTAAGTTCAATTGACGCGGATACTTTGGCCAGTTCTCATCCATTAAGTAGTGATAATTTATTGTCTTTTTCGACACGTGATTCTGGCTTTATATATCAAAATTTTTCGTTAGTAAAAGATACCTTAACTAACCCTACCGAAATAGAAGTTTATAAAATAGGAAAAGAAACCGCGAATTCAGTTCAAGTGATCCTTAGTTTACCTGGAGAATTAAAACCTGGATTTGATGCGGAAATTCCGATAAAAGTAAATTACTCGACGTGGCTTAGGGGCATAAATTTTGGGACAGATGACCTAGAAACAATTAAATCCACTATTGTCAGTAATACGGCAGATGCATTTGAAATAGGGGATTAATTGATAAAAGTCATCAATATTTTTGTCAATTTTAAAAACTGAAATAGGGATATTGACGTTCTACTTTTATATAACTAAGCAATTGTATTTTTTACAAATAAATACCCAAGTCAGGGTTAAATAAGATTCCTATGAAAAAATTATTTCCAATTATATTATTTTCCTCATTTCTTTTTTTCCAATATTCATGTAAGCCTGATCCAACTCTTGAAGCAACTACAGATGTAGAACTTGTTTTCAAAGGGAAATATGCAGATGAAGTTTTAATGATTAATACGGTATATGATTATGACGGAAGTCCAATCAGATTTGACCAATTTAATTTTTATATTTCTAATGTAGTTTTGGTTAAAGAGATTGTTGGAAATCCAGAAGAAACGGAATTACTAGAAATCGATTTTGTTGATTTGAGTTTTAAACCTGCAGATATTACTGATGCGACAAAAGGTTTTGTAATTACCGCTCCCAATATTCCAGTTGGAGAATATTCAGGTATTAAAATTAATTTAGGAGTTGCTTCTGATTTGAATAAAACTAGTTGGGAAGATTATGGTACAGGGCATCCACTTAGAAAACCAGGACACTTCTGGTCTGCTTGGGAGAGTTTTATTTTTTCCAAAACTGAAGCAAAAATAGATATAGATTCTGATGGAAGTTTTTCACATAAATTAGCCTATCATACTGGCTCAGATGCGGCATATCGAACTAAGTTTTTTGCAAAGGATATCACTCTTGATGAGGATGCAACTTCAAGTATTTTATTTACGGTAGATGCAAAAATGATGTTCGATGAGATCGATGTGATGACTGAAACAGGAACTCATAATATTAATGATATGGATCTGGTCAATGAGGTTATGGATAATTTACAGGAAAAAGCATTAGCTATCGAATAATAAAAAAAGTTATCGATTTAGAGTTTTTTTAAGCTCTAAATCGATAACGAACAACTAAAAACTATGAACAAAATATATTTCCTTTTCTTTTTTATATTCCTTTCTATTTTGAGTTGTGGTAATGATGACACTCCAGAAGAATGTGGCATTACTGGCGATCTCTCCGATATTCCATACAATCCTCAGAATTATACCATTACAAAACCAGATGGTTTTCCTGAAATGTTTATTCCTGCTGATAATCCAATGACAGTCGAGGGAATCGAGTTAGGGAGGCATCTTTTTTTTGATCCAATACTTTCAGCAGATAGTACAATGTCCTGTGTTAGTTGTCACTTTCCTTCATTAAGTTTTACTGATGGAGTTGCTACAAGTACAGGAATTGATGGGATTTCAGGGACTCGGAGTTCGATGAGTTTGTTGAATATTGGTTATGTAGAGAAAGGTCTTTTTTGGGATGGAAGATCCAATACTCTAGAAGAACAAGCCTTAGTTCCGATTGAAGATCCAATTGAACTGCATGACACTTGGGAAAATGTTGAATCTAAATTAAAAGATCATCCAAGTTACCCTGAGATGTTTAGAGAAGCATTTGGAATAGAGGATCGTTCAGAGATTACTAAAGAATTGGCTGCTAAAGCTATGGCTCAATTTGAGAGAACTTTAATTAGTTCTAATTCAAAATATGACAAAGTCATATTTCAAGGGCAAGCTGCATTTACGGACTCAGAAGATAGAGGGATGAGAATGTATACAGATGCTCAAGGTGGATTACCTGATGCGGAATGTGCACATTGTCATGCTTTACATTTAGGTACTTCAGACGATTTTTTCAATAATGGATTGGATTCAGTTGGCTCCTTGACTGAATTTATGGATTTAGGTTTAGGAGGAGTGACTCAGGATACATTTGATAATGGGAAATTTCGAGCGCCAACTTTGCGAAATATTGCTTTGACTGCGCCTTATATGCATGATGGTAGATTTGAAACATTAGAGGAGGTAATAGATTTTTATAACGAAAGTCCAAACCATGAGAATTCTTCAAATGTTGATGTCAATATTCGACCTCTGGAATTGACAGACCAGCAAAAGCAAGATTTAGTGAATTTTCTACACACACTTACTGATACTGTATTTACTAAAAATCCAGCTTTCCAGAGTCCGTTTTAGATCAATGACTTATGTTCAAATTTTCAATACAATAGTTGGAATTGGTTTTCTTTCGGGAGGTTTTTTACTAATAAAAAACTCTAAAGGAATGGGTGTCCTTTCAATCTTAGTTGGATTGTGGGTAATGAATAATGTTTTATTTGGAGCAATTTCAAAAAGTGATGAAAAGCAGAAAGAGATCATAGAATTAAGATTGGAGTCGATTGAGCAAATAGAAATCTTACCAATTAAAAATGAGCAGGTATTAACAGAAGATACAGTATTAATAAAATCAGAAATTGAAATTAGGAGAATTCAAGATTGTCTTTCAAAATCAAAGGAGACTCTTAATGCAAATCAAAGAGTTGATTGGAGATGCGTCTTGAAAATTCAAAAAGAAGATGAAGAGATTGTTCTTTCTCAAGTTTCAAAAAATGGAGATCGAACCCATTTAGAATTATACTCCAATGGGAGTGATGGAATCAATTATGGAACTATGGTAAATAATGAACTAGGTTTTTTAATTGAAGAAATAATTAGAAACAAAAAAGCCAATCATAATTAAGTTTTTTCTAAAAAATACACATATAAATTATCCTAAAATTTCTCGAATTACCCCCCACAGTTTTCCCAATAACGCAATATTGTTTTTTTTATATGAAAAATATTGTTTTTGAGATGTATTGATTTTATTAGGATTTCAAACTTCATATTATTTTTATTTCAAATAATTATTTTTCAATAAAGAATAAATTGTACTGTCACAGTACCTTTGCTTTTTTTTATTTTTTAACTCAATAATTGGAAGTCTAGGCATATTTGTTGCCTATTAGATAATTGTTCCGATGCAGGAAACACAAACACAAAAACTCCCCACCAGTTTTCCCCACATATAGTCTTTTACAAACAACTACACTATTAACAGTAACACACTTTTTATTTAAGGATTTTGAAAAAGCATTAGCTAAAAAATTACGATGCAAAAAAAATAATAATTAGCTAATGACCTAGTCATGCCTACGGTTATTTCATGAACATTTCAAAGTGTTACGATTTTATGAAGAATGCAATTATGAGTATTTGCGCTATCATATTAATGATGGGAGCAACGGGAATGCACGGTCAAAAAAATATGATCGACAACTCCGACACAAAAAAAATGCTGCCACAACAATTTGTTGAGGAGTCTAAAAATTTCCAAGAAGATAAATTAGGAGAAGACTATGTACTAGTTATTTCTTTTGATAAAATTCCTTCAAAAATGGAAATTGAATCTTTGCAAGATGCAGGGATCGAATTAATAAATTACCAATCTAAAAATAGCTACTTAGCTAAGGTTCCCATAAATATCAGTTCTTCAGAATTGAAGAGATGTGGAATTCAAACCTTACGAAAGTACATTGTAAAAGAAAAACTTTCACCTAATATTAGGGAGGGACGATTTCCAGAGTGGGCTGTTAAAACGCCTGGAACTGTTGATGTAGCAATACTTTTGACAGATAATTTGGAAGCTAATCGTCTTCAATTCATTCACACATTTAACATTACACATTTGCAAACATCTCTTCGAGGAGGTGACTTGATCATTGGGCGTATTGCCCAAAGTGATTTGCAAAAACTTACAGCTTCGCCAATGGTTGCGCATGTAGATGCAATCGAACCTGCGGTAGAGCAACTTAACCATGAAAATCGAATTTTACAAAAAGTGAATGTACTCCAATCTAAATTAGTAGGGGCTCGAAACCTTACAGGTGAAGGCATCTATGTAGGAATAGGGGACGGAGGCGAGTTGGGAGACCACATTGATTTCAATGATCGGGTGACCAACTACGCCAACGGAACTTATTCTTCATTCGGTGCCCATGGTGACCACGTGGCGGGTATTGTAGGTGGTGCTGGAAATATTGATCCAGTTCATCGAGGAATGGCGCCATCATCTAATTTGATTATTCAAAAAACAACTTCAATTATTTCTAATGCTCAAACTTATTATGACGATCACGGAATGGTGATGACGAATAATTCGTACGGTGTAGGTTATAATTGTACAACGAATGGAACATATAATTACAGTAGTAATAATTTAGATTGGCAAATGCGGGAAATGCCTGAGTTGCTTCATGTTTATGCAGCTGGAAATAGTGGGTATTCAGTTTGTGGAAATTACCCAGATGGATACAAATCAGTTTTAAGATATTACCAAAGTGCAAAAAATGTTTTGACAGTTGGAAATGTCAAACAAAGCAGAATACTTAACGGAGGAAGTAGTAAAGGTCCTGTGGCTGATGGTCGATTAAAACCTGAAATCGTAGCGATCGGTTCCGATGTAATGTCTACAGGAAATAACTTCGATTATTATAATGGAACAGGGACAAGTATGGCTTCGCCGTCAACAGTTGGAACTTTGACTTTATTAAATGAACGATACCGTGAGTTGAATTCAGGGGATATTCCAGAGGGTGGATTAATGAAAGCAATTGCATGTAATACTGCAGATGATTTAGGAAATACTGGTCCTGATTATGCCTATGGTTATGGTCTTATCAATGGAAGAAGAGCAGCAGAATGTATTGAAAATAATAGATATGATTCGGAGTCTGTTTCGGATGGAGAAACTAAAACTTTTAATATCACAGTTCCGTCTGGCTTAGGACAACTAAAAGTGATGTTGTATTGGCATGATGTGGAAGCTCCAGCATATTCTACTAAGACATTGATTAATGATTTGGATTTAAAATTAACCACTCCAAACGGAACAGATTATTTGCCTTGGGTATTAAATCATGATACCACACATGTAACTGATTTACCAACTCGAAAAGTAGATACACTAAACAATATCGAACAAGTAACGCTAGATAATCCAACTGCTGGAACCTATACGATCACAATTGATGGAAGTAGTATTCCAACTGGTCCACAAGATTTTTTCATTGTATATGATTTTGTTACTACTGATTTAGTGTTGACATATCCATATGGTGAAGAGGGGATAGAGCCAGGTTCGACTCAGATGATTCAATGGGATACAGATGTAAATAACTCATCTAGCTTTACTATAGAATTCTCTAGTGATGGAGGTGCTACGTGGAGTGTTGTTGATTCAAATGTAGATGCAGATGTTCGCCAATATTCTTGGTTAGTTCCAACTACTACGTCAGAAGCAGGATTAATTAGAATTAACAAAAATGGAAGTACAGAAACTAGCCAAAGCTTAGCACCATTTTACATCTTAGGAAGACCAACTAATCTTTCATCTACACCCATTTGTGAAGGGTATTTACAATTAAATTGGGATGCTGTTCCAGATGTACATTTTTATGAAATATATAGCTTAAACGGAGCAGAGATGGAAGTAATTGACACAGTTTCTTCTAATACGTATGTAACAGGATCACTTAATGTTGGAGACGATTACTGGTACGCTGTACGAGGAATGACAAATGATGGAAGTAAAACAGAACGATCCATTGCTACTCGAGTAGCACCTCAATCTGGTGGAGTTTGTCCATGGAACTATGATTTGAGTTTGGTTGAAATATCAACTATTCAAGTTGGAAGAGCGAACACATCATTGGCGCTGTCAAATTCGGAGATGATAAGCATAAAAATAAAGAATCTTGGAATTAATCCAATTGACAGTTTTGAAATGTCCTATCAAATTAATGGAGGCAATCTAGAAACAGAGATGATTTATGAATCTTTGTTATCTGGTGATTCTTTAATTAAAACTTTTACTACTACTGCAAATTTTTCAAGCCCAGGTACTTACCAACTAAATGGATATATCAGTATTCCTGAAGATGTTGATGAGGATAATAATGAAATTGTAGGAACTTATCAAGTAACTCAATTATCTAATCCACCAATTTTTTTGCCTTATGAGCAAAACTTTGAAGCAACTTCAGTTTCATCCTTTACTGAAAATATAGTAGGATTAGCTGGGATTGAGGAATGGGATTTTTCACCAGATAATTCGGGGATGTTATATTTTGTAAATGAAGGTACCAACAAATGTATAGAGTCAAAAGATTTCTCCACTAGCGGTACTAACGAAGGACTAACAATTACATTGAATATGTCAAATTATGTAGGAAATGAAGATTTAGAGCTAGGATTTGATTTTAAATATATAAATCCTAATGTCGCAGGCGATGGAGATTTTATCTACTTAAGAGGCTCAGATTCAGATACATGGATTGAAGCAATCGAATTGACTCCAGAAACTGATTGGACTAATACAGGTCAAATTGATTTAAGTAGTTTACTTGTAGATAATGGACAACAATTTAGTAGCAGTACTCAAATTCACTTTTCTCAAGGTAGAAATACTGGTTATGCTTTAGACAATTTTAAAGTAATAACACTATCTCCTTTACCAATTGAATTAACTTCATTTACTGCTGAAAAAGAAGGCATGGATGCAATCCTAAGGTGGGAAACTGCATCAGAATTTAATAACCATAGATTTGAAATACAGGTAGCACAATCACCGCTACCACTTACAGATGAGAATTTTAAGCGTATAGGCACGGTACTCGGTAATGGCACAACAACAACTAACCATCAATACACATTTTTAGACGACTCCCCATTAAAATCCGGGTACCGTTACTATCGCTTAAAACAAATTGATTTCAATGGAAACTTCACGTATTCAGATATCCGTTCTGTGGATTTTGGAACATATACCGAAGTGGCAATTTTTCCCAATCCATTTATAGGAGAAATCAATATTATGAATTTACCTGAAAGAGGAGTTTTGGAAAATATCCAAATTCTAAATACGCTAGGACAAGTTGTTTTTGAATCAGTTCAAGTTGAAGATATAAAAGATTTAACTGTAGAAATTGATGCAAAACTTGCCTCTGGTACTTACTTCTTAAGTATTCACACGACCGAAGAGACTTTAACCTTTCCAATAATTAAGAGTGAAGAATAGAGAAAATTTACTTTATGCTATGATTCTGAAATAGTTTTTTCAATTTCAGCATCGTAACCATGAAACTCATTTTTCATTTCATAGAATTATTGAGCATGATTTTTTAATTAAAATCATGCTTTTTTTTTCTTTTTTTTTGAAATTTTTAATCACAAAAAATTCACAAATTATAACAATTTAATAAGGTATTTTTATTTCAAGTAATTGATTATCAGTAATTTATGAGTTCTTTACAACTAGGTTTTAAATAAAAATCAATAAACGATAATTCACAATAACTAATTTTTGTCTTTGTCTAGGGGCGATAACGCTTCTATATTTGTTATGTAATCGGGAGGAAATGTAGTGAATGAAAGGAAAAAGGTCGAAAAAGTTGACCTCAAAAATTGACAAATAAGGATATGTTCATGGGATTATAATTTGTTGTAGTTAGTCAGAATCCTAGAAAATAGGATTCTGACCTACTTCTTTTCTCATGATAAAAAATATAAGAGGTGGCAAGAAAAGAGAAGATTGCAAAATGATGCAATCAAAGCTGAAGGATCAGCACTTAAATAAGGATATGTTCATGGGATTATAATTTGTTGTAGTTAGTCAGAATCCTAGTTAAATAGGATTCTGACCTACTTCTTTTTCTCATGATAAAAAATATAAGCGGCGGCAAGAAAAGAGAAGATTGCAAAATGATGCAATCAAAGCTGAAGGATCAGCACATAAATAAGGATATGTTCATGGGATTATAATTTGTTGTAGTTAGTCAGAATCCTAGAAAATAGGATTCTGACCTACTTCTTTTTCTCCTGATAAAAAATATAAGCGGCGGCAAGAAAAGAGAAGATTGCAAAATGATGCAATCAAAGCTGGAGGATCAGCACTTAAATAAGGATATGTTCATGGGATTATAATTTGTTGTAGTTAGTCAGAATCCTAGTCAAATAGGATTCTGACCTACTTCTTTTTCTCATGATAAAAAATATAAGTGGCGGTAAGAAAAGAGAAGATTGCAAAATGATGCAATCAAAGCTGAAGGCTCAGCACTTAAATAAGGATATGTTCATGGGATTATAATTTGTTGTAGTTAGTCAGAATCCTAGTTAAATAGGATTCTGACCTACTTCTTTTTCTCATGATAAAAGATACAAGTGGCGGCAAGAAAAGAGAAGATTGCATAATGATGCAATTACAGCTGAAGGCTCAGCACCTAAATTTGGATATGTTCATGGGATTATAATTTGCAACATAGCAAGTCGGATCTTTAAAAATCTGACTTGCTATGCAAATATTTTTTCAGTCACATAATAAACAATGTATTAAAATAGTTTATTAAGTATTCAAATCACAAATAAGAATTAAATAGCTAAAATTTTAGCTTGTCTATAAAGAATATGTTCATGGGATTATAATTTGTTGTGGTTAGTCGCGTATTGTTAATACGCGACTTTCTATTTTTTAGGGATAGATAAAAAACATGAGTCATCCCGAATTATGAACTTGAAAAAATAAGAGGCAGTTGGAGATGGCTAATCTAAATCTGTAAAGCGGTATCGAAGCATCTCGATACCGCTTTCCTGTTCTATGACACCAACGTTTGAAAATCAGTTGGA
>CAJQQY010000398.1 GCA_905480595.1 uncultured Saprospiraceae bacterium
TATGCTAGAATTTTGAGCAAACGATCTAAGAGTCTGAAAAAAATAGAAGCCAATGCTATCCCAGCAGAGGAAGTTGCTAAATTAGTTCACAAGGGTATCGTTTTGAAAAATCCTAAAACCCGTTATCTTGTGGCAAAAAAATCATGGCAATTTAAATTATTTAGCATGCTTCCAGATAAATGGATGGACAATGCTACCACAAAGGCATTGAAAAAATATTCTTTTTATAAACCAAAATAATTTATTCTAATACATCCTTAAATAATGAAATACACCCTTTTAATTTTACTACTTTTTACATTTATACAAACTACTTTTTCACAAGTTGACTATTTCGAAAACTTTAAATTTACTGAGGCCGATACCCTAAGAGGAATGCTTCGGCCTGAGCGGACTTGCTATGATGTAAATTTTTACGATCTTCAAATTAAAGTTGATATTGATAAAAAATACATCAGCGGTTATAATGAAATTCACTTTACAGCAGTTGAAGATTTTTCTAAAATTCAAATTGATTTATTTGACAATATGAAAATCAATAAAATTATTTTTGAAGGAAATAAGTTAAATTTTAATCGAAAACACAATGCCGTTTTTATTGATTTCCCAAAACAAAAAAAAGGCATAACTAACTCATTTACAGTTTATTATGAAGGTGCACCGATTGCCGCAAAAAATGCACCTTGGGATGGAGGTTTTACTTGGGGTAAAGATAAAAAAGGAGAACCTTGGGTAGCTGTTTCATGTGAAGGCATAGGTGCTAGCTTATGGTTTCCCAATAAAGATCATTTGTCTGACGAGCCAGATAGTGTAAGAATTGGAGTAGCTGTTCCGAATGGTTTGACTTGTGTCGCCAATGGAAATTTGGAAAATACTCAAAAGGAAAATGATTACACTCGCTTCAATTGGTTCGTCTCCTACCCGATCAATAATTATAATATCACACTCAATATTACTGACTACGCACATTTTTCTGACACTTATAAAAGCGAAGACGGAGAAGAGCTTGCTCTTGATTATTATGTTCTTCCAGAAAATTTAAAAAAGGCTAAAAAACACTTTCAACAAGTCAAACCAATGTTAGCATGCTACGAAAGGTTTTTTGGAAAATATCCATTTTGGGATGATGGTTATGCTTTGGTTGAAACGCCTTACTTAGGGATGGAACATCAAAGTGCCATTGCTTATGGGAATGAATATATGAGAGGATATTTAGGTCGAATGATTCCAAATGGAATTGATTTTGATTACATCATTATTCACGAAACAGGTCATGAATACTGGGGAAATAGTATTAGTTGTGGGGATCATGCAGAAATGTGGATTCATGAATCTTTTTGTACCTATTCTGAAGCATTATATGTGGAATGTATGTATAACTTTGATGAGGCAGTTCGGTATTTAGCCATGCAAAAAATGTTTGTAGAGAATAAAAAACCGATCCTCGGTCCGATGAATGTTAACTTCGGAGAATGGGGACATAGTGATCATTATTATAAAGGTGCCTGGGTTTTACATACTTTAAGAAACTCAATTAATGATGATGAAAAATGGTTTGGTTTAATAAAGTCATTTTATCAAAAACATAAAATCTCTATTGTTTCAACAGAGGATTTTGTAACCTATGCGAGCGAATATCTTAAAAGAGATATGACGAAATTCTTTGAACAATATTTAGAGCATCCGACTATTCCGACTTTACTTTATAGAATCAAAAAAAGTGGAACTGGGATTGATGTGAGTGTTGCTTTAAAATCAGACGTAAAAGGTTTTTATATGCCAATCTTGATGGGTGATCCAGATAATTATCGAAGTGTATCAGTATCTTCTTCGAAATCTAACTTTTATTTTCCAGATATGAAAGTGGAAGATTTTAAAGTTGCGGATGAGTTATTCTTAATTAATGTAAAGGAACTAGATTAAATGCTTTCCTTCGATTATTCACAAGGTGACTTTGAGTCATCTTGTGAATATCATCTCAAAAAAAAGCAGTTTGTGAATTACTTCACAAACTGCTTTTTTTATATCGAAAAATTAGATATTGACTATCTTCTTTGTTTTTCTTTGATCCGAGCTTTTTTACCAACTAACTCACGTAAGTAATATAATTTTGCTCTTCGTACTTTACCTCTTTTCAAGATTTTGATGTCCTCAATTGCAGGAACGCCAAATGGGAAAATACGCTCAACTCCTACTCCATTAGAAATTTTTCTAACTGTAAAAGTTTTTGTAGCTCCAGTACCGTTAATTTGAATAACGTCACCTCTAAATTGCTGGATACGCTCTTTTGCACCCTCCACGATTTTGTAACTTACAACAATGTTATCTCCAGGTCGAAATGATGGAATTTCTTTCCCTGTATTTAATTGCTCATGAACATATTTGATGGCTTCCATGATATTGAAATTTTAATATTTATTTACTAATTTTTAAAAAGGACTGCAAAGATAGGTTCTTTTTTAAATAAAAAGTAGTATTTCATTAAATTATCTTTTAGAAAGTTTCCTTTGTTTTAAAGGGTTTTAGCCTTTTTTGATGTAAAAGTTATCCACATTTTGACAAAAATGGCGTTTTTTCCAAAATATTATTTGGTGAAATTTTACAAATCCTTTAATTCTTCCGCAATTAATTTCAATTCATTATGCAATTCTTGTGCTGAACTTAAGGAGGTGCTTTGAGACATTCTTATCGACAAATTAGTAATAGTATCAATATATGTTTTCGCATAATCCACATCTGATCGAAGTTTCTCCATATCAGCCAAATCCTCAAAGTGATTTTCCTGTAATTGCTTGAGTCGTTCCCTTTTATTAGCCACTTCATCCGCTAATGTTTGATTGAAATGAATATTATGAATCTTTTCTTTGCAAATTTTATAAAATGCTAATTTCGCATTTCTCAAATCTAACTCTCTTTCAAAATCACTAATCAATAATTCACTTTCTCGAACGGTATTTTCATTGATCATTGATTTCACTTCTAATTTCTCCTGTAAATCATAGATATTTTCCTTGATCTCTAATACTTCCTTATTGTTTTTGACAATTTGTTCATCACATAATTCTAAATTTTGGCGAATAGAACCTTCCATCGAGTTTTTAAATTCTTCCTCTTTTTTAGCATCTCTAAAATGCTTTACAATGAAAAATATACTCCCTAAAAACATCGCAAGCATCAACCCCATAAAAAAGATAAAAGCCACTTGACGGAAAATAAAACCCAAAACTAAAACTGCAAAAAAGAAATAAACCAATTGAATTGGATTATACCCAGAATCATTTTTCTTCATATGATTGAAATTAGAATTTTTGTAAAGTTAAAGCATTGAACCAAAGTTTTACATTAATTATTGAACAGATTTATTGGTTTGTTGTTGTAATACTAAAATAACTAAATTGTCAGTTTTTTGTTTGTTAATAAATATGAAGAGGTGCAATCTTTTGCATCTCTTTTTCTTTATGTAGTAGCTAGAGACAAGGTATGCTTTGACTCTACGAAAAATTGGGACAAATCCATTCAAACATTTTCTTCCGTTTTAATTTCCTTTCCCCTCTTTCCTATTATCTTTGTTGCCAAGAATTTTATATTTTAAAAACAAATATGAATATACTACAAAAATTACAGGAGCAATACGTTAATGAATTCAACGCCAATATACCTCTAGATGAATTTCTATTGAATATTTTCGTTGTAGCGATTTTGGTTTCGTTGCTTCGCATTTTTTATATTCGATATGGAAACTCACATACCAATCGAAAAAGATTTGCTGCTAATTTTTTGCCTTTAGCTTTGGCCACTTTATTAGTGATCATGATTGTCAAATCCTCCATCGCACTTTCCTTAGGATTAGTTGGAGCACTTTCAATTGTTCGATTTCGTGCAGCAATTAAAGATCCTGAAGAATTGACTTATTTATTTTTTGTGATTGGAATTGGTTTAGCAGGAGGAGCGAATCAACCTATTTTGGCAGTCGTTTCCTTTTTAGTAATTATCAGTTTGTTATTTCTCAATAAAATATTAACCAACAAAGTCGCATTCAAAAATGAGAACAAAATGTATCTCAACATTCAAACAGATGAGAATGATTTAAAAAAAATAACAAAAATCATTACTGATATTTTACCTTATGTTGAATTAAAAAGAATGGATATGATCGATCAAGGTTTAGATTTATCTTATGTTTGTAAAGCTAAATCGATCGATCAATTAGAGCAACTCAAAAATAACCTTTCAGCCCTTTCACCTAACACTAAACTTTCCATCATTGACCAACCTGATTTGATTGTATGATTGTCAAAGGCGACACTCCAAAATCTTCTTTCCTCAGAACTGCAATTATACTGTTATGTAGCATTAGCGGGCTTTTCGGCCTATGGTATGCGCTACCATCTTTGAATTCATGGAAAACAAAAGGGATCATTTATTGTGATGCAGAAATAGTTCGTGGTGATAAATTCATTTCACATGGTGATCGATTTTTTAATGCAAAAACACAAAGTAATGAGGCAGCTTTTGAAGGTAATTATTCTTCAAAAATAAATAATGGAGAAGGTTTCCAATATGGTTTTGGAATCGATTTCAAAGACTTTCAAGCAGGCAAAACTTATCTTGCAAGTGTTTGGAGAAAAATAGAAAACCATGCTGGCAAAAGTGCATTAGTCATCATGGATAAGAACCAAAATATCAACTTCGAAGTTTTTAAATCAGTTAAAGAAAAAGGTGGATGGGAATTATTGGAAAAAAAATTCACGATTCCATTTCAAAAAGAAATTAAAGAATTTAAAATTTATGTACGATCGGATGGAAAAGGTATTTCTTATTTTGATGAACTAAAAATTATAGAAACAGAAAACACTAACGCTGATACATCTGCAAATTTCCAACCTGAAATAATCGAACTAAATATCTCCGATAAAGGATTACAAAAACTTCAGCAAAAACGAAAAGAAGCCTTACAAATTGGCGTCCTCGAAAGTGCAGACAATGATTGGGTCAATGGGACTTTAAATTCATCTGAAACTTCTGAAACAAAGGAAGTAGAACTGCGCTTAAAAGGTGACTGGCTCGACCATTTGAAAAATAATAAATGGTCCTTTCGAGTAAAAGTGAAAGATCCTTTTGCATGGAATCAAATGAAAACTTTCTCTTTGCAATCACCTGAAACTCGTGAATTTCTCAACGAATGGATTTTGCATCAATGGTGGAAAAAAGAAGATGTACTCACTCCTCGATATGATTTTGTCGAGCTAAAATTAAATGGAAAATCTTTAGGGGTGTATGCTTATGAAGAACATTTTGAGAAACAACTTCCAGAATCCAATTTCCGTCGAGAAGGTGTTATCGTTCGATTTTCGGAAGAAGGCTTTTGGGCTGATGTAAAAAAACGTTTGGGAGATTTGGAAGGAAATCCCATTGCACATGTCAACAATTCCGCTCATTATTCAAGCTCAGAAGTTCGAGGTTTTAAAGAAAATCAAATCTTGAAAAATCCAGTTTTGAAACAGCAGTTTGAAACTGCACAAAATTTACTGATCGATTTTCTAGAACAAAAAAGACCTGTTTCAGAAATTTTTGACACAGATAAAATGGCCAAATATTTTGCGATTGTTGATTTAATGCAAGCGCAACATAGTGTGGCTTGGCATAATATGCGATTCTATTTCAATCCTGTTTTGAAAAAATTAGAACCTGTTGCATTCGATGGTTTTCCGACTTATAATTATCCTTACTTACTGATGAGCGAGGGAGCCCTGAGTAAACATTTTAAAGAAGATCAAGAACCTATTCAATATTTTTTCCAAGACACCGCTTTTTTAAAACAATACATTCACAATTTATTTTCTTTTTCAAAAAAGGAATATTTGAATCATTTTTTGGAGGAAATGGAAAATGGAATTTCCTCTCGTTCTGATTTTATAAAAAAGGAATTTCAGAATTATGAATTCAACGAAGATTTAATTTCAAAACGAATTTCAGGAATTCAATCCAATATTTCTCCTTTCAACAATTTGACTTTAAAGGCCTTTTTACAAACAAAATCAGATGGCAAAAACATTGTTCAACTAGGTAATATTCACAGCCTTCCAATCGAAGTAATTGGCAGCGGTTTTCAAAGTAAAAAGGTGGATAATTATTTTAAATCAATCATAATTTTACCCGCATTTATCACTTCTCCATTTTACAAGAATCAATCTAAGAAAAGAAAAAAAGAAGCACCAAACACTACTAATCTAATTCGGTATCAAGTTGAATATCAGCCTATTAGAGTTGCAGATGAATCTAAATATATATTTTACAAGGTTCTAGGTTATGATGAAATTTTTTATTCTGAAATAAAGAATTGGGCATTTCCACAAGCTAGTTCTACTCCTCCAAATGCTTCGCAAAACATATCTATTTCAAGCAATAATTTATACACAGTTACTAACCAAAAAGTAGTCTTTCATTCTGGAAAATTTATGGTGGAGAAAGATATCGTTATTCCTAAAAACTACCTTGTCTATTTTTCTGAAGGAACAGAAATTGATTTAGTTAAAAATGCCAAATTCCTTTCCTACTCTCCTATTTATATGAATGGGAAAAAAGATAATCCAATCAAAATTACTTCGAGTGATCAATCTGCAAATGGGTTTACCATCTTACAAGCTGAAGGAAATTCAACTTTAGAATTTGTCATTTTTGAAAATCTAAATACTCATCGAAAAGAAAATTGGAACCTGACTGGTGCAGTTACTTTTTATGAATCTGAAGTGACTATTAATGATTGTGGTTTTCTAAAAAATCATTGCGAGGATGGATTAAATTTAATTCGTAGCAATTTCGAAATCAACCGATGTGTTTTTAGCCAAACTCTTTCAGATGGTTTAGATCTAGATTTTTGTAATGGTTCAATTAACCAATCCTATTTTCTAAATACTACGAACGACGGATTGGATATTTCAGGAAGCAATATTTACGTTGTGGATTGTGAGATGGATAATTGTGGTGACAAAGGAATTAGTGTGGGAGAACAATCTCAAGCCACCATATTAGAAGCAAAAATCTCTAATTCAAATATTGCTATTGCCTCCAAGGATTTGTCAAAAGTATTTATCGAAAATGTAATTTTAGAAAATTGCCAACAAGGGTTTGTTGCTTACCAGAAGAAGGCGGAGTTTGGAGGAAGTTCAATTGAAGTGAAAAATTACTCAGCAACTAATGTGAAAAGATTGCATAATATTTTGGCTGGATGTAGTTTGAGATTAAAGGATGAATTGATTGAACAGTAAAATTTATCTTTACTTGTATATGACTTTGAGTCGGATATGTACTCAAAAAAAAGGGTTCAGAATTTAAAGATTCTGAACCCTTTTGATTTGTTCTAATTCCAAACTAGTTTCTCTCAACGAAAGCTTCGCTGTTAACAAGAATTGCTTCGTCAATTGAAATATTTTCAGTAAAGATTTGTTTTGTATCCTTTTGATAACTTGCAGTCACATTAACTACAAAATTTCCAGCTTTAGGATACTCGTAAAAGGTAATCTTGTCCGAAATTACTCTTGAATCACCGTTACCAAAATGAATCGTGTAAACGACTTTACTATTTGGCTGATAGCTTTCCAATTCGAATTCTAAAACCTCAGCTGCTTCAAAAAATCCAGAAATTTTAACTGGAATTTCAGTAGATAGTTCTATTAGTTTGTCCTCTATATCAATTTGATTTGATGTAAAAGTGCTAGAAGCTAAGGGACTTGAATTTGAAAAGGAATTCTCAAGATTGGCATTACTGTAAACACCATCTCGAGGCAACATAAATACCACAACGAAACCAACCAATCCAATCATAAATACGAAACCGTTAAGGATTTCGTTTTTACGTCGATTGTGTTTGTGTGTCATTTTTAATTCAGAGAGTTGTTCGAACGTTTGATCAGAATTAGAATGATTTTCTTGTTTTAAGTTGTAATTTTTACTCATGGGAAAACGGGTTTTAGGTGATAAATAAATTTATCCATCTATTAAACGAGAAATATTTATTTGATCAAAATTTAGATTAATTCGAGATCTTTATTTTTGCTTTTCGAAAATTCAACCAATTGATTTCTATATAGATTTTGATATTTATTAATTGGTTCAATTAGTGTTAAAGGCAAAAAATTTATTTCAAATTAACTTGTATTGATCAAATAGGAATTTGTTTATCGACTTAGCGTATGTAAAAAATATTTCCTATAACGTAATTTTTACATACAAAAATTACACCATACAATGTTAAATTGTAAAAATCAAAGGACATAAACAACTAAATATCAGTTGTTTATAAGATTTAAATAAAATTAAGTGAGTATTGAATTAAATGTAGTGTGAGAAAAAATAGTATTCCTTTTATGTCACTATTCCTTTTTTTATAACCGAAGATAAAACAAATATATAAACCTTTTTTTAAATAAAAAAATTATCAATATGTTTTTTATCAAATATCTTCCTTTTCAATATGAGTAGTCGAATCTTTAGGTAATAGCAGCCAAAGATTCCCATAATGATGCAAATTACTTGCATCCCATTGCGCCTCTAAACCAATACCTTGGTACAAATCGACATGACCTTCCCCTTTAATCGCTCCCCCAATATCTTGAGCTAATAAAATTCTAAATTCATGATGAGAAAAATTTCTATTTTCGTCAATAATTGGAACCGTAGCTAAAAAACAACTTCCAAGAGGCAATACACTTCTATCAATTGCTATAGAATAATCAGGAGTAAGTGCTACATGGCCTGCACCCCGAGGTTGAGTAGTCACAGGTCGAAAAAAAACATAGGAAGGGTTTTGAAATAAAATTGAATCGACGAGATGTGGATTTTTTTTAAAATAACTTTTTATACTTTTTAGAGAAACATACTCAGGAGTGGCGAATCCATTTTCGACCATATATTTTCCGATACTTCGATAAGGGTGTTTATTAGTTCCCTCATGCGCTAATAATTTTCTTTTCCCATTTGGATATTCAATAAAACCTGACCCTTGAACTTGCATAAAATAAATATCTAATTTGCTTCTAGCATAAGCAATTTCTAGATTAAAACTATCCAATACTCCATCGCCTTCAATTTCTCTACGAGAAGGCAAACGCCCTTTCCATTTTCTAGGATATTGATATAATGGATATTTATAAAATGAATTGGGTTTGGCTCTTACCTTCAAAACTGGTGTAAAATAACCTGTGTATTTAACGTTCCCTTTTTGGTCTTTACCCCAGATTTGGTGTGCTTCGAGACCATGCTGCATCCCAAATGAATTGCTAAATTGAGTCGATAATAAAATTTTTATCGTTTCACTTAATTGGTCTTTGGTTATTTTCATCCCTGAATATTCCTTCTTTAATCTTTTTTGGAATTTCAATAGCTTAAGCTGATGTTTTAATCCTTGAGCCAATTCTTGATTTATTTGAGGTAAAATATCAAATGAGTCCAAAGATATTTTGGTAAAAATAGAATCGAATAATTCCTGGTCAATCTTTCCATCTGGAGCTGGGGAAATAACTCCAACTTTTTCAGTTAAAACACCTGTTTGTAATTCAATATTTTCACCATCTTTGCAACTTCCCAAGAAAATGGAAAGAACAAACAAATAAAGTATTAGAATGTAAAAAAGATATTTTTCTCGCAAAAGCATTTAATTAATTAAGGGGATTTGTGTTTACATTTTAACTAAAAAAGCATAATTAAACTTTAAAAACACGTATAAACCTCTGTAAATATAATTTTCTTTTGATTCAAAAAAAATATAAAAAAGCAATTGCTGAATATTTAGAAGTTGATCCGACTCAAGTATCTCTTTATTGGAGAGGTCGAGTGGGATTGTATTGTATCCTAAAAGCGATGGATATTCAGTCTGGTGATGAAGTGATTTTACCCGCATTTACTTGTGTCGTAGTTCCGAGTGCGATAAAATATTTGGGAGCCAAACCAATTTACACCGCGATCGATCCATTAACTTATAATATTGACATTGAAAAATTAGAAGAAAAAATCACTTCCAAAACCAAAGCAATTTTAGCTCAAAACACCTTTGGTTTAAGTTCAGATTTAGATCCAATCATAACAATTGCTAAAAAACATGGAATCAAAGTTATTGAGGATTGTGCACATGGATTTGGAGGATTTTATAAAGGTAAAAAAAATGGCACCTCTGCCACCGCAGCTTTTTTTTCAAGCCAATGGAACAAACCATTTTCAACTGGAATTGGGGGAATGGTGGTATGTAATGATTTAGAATTAGCTAAAAAAATTCAAACTATTCAGCAATCTTTTGAGAAGCCTTCTTTCAAAGATGAAACGATGCTGGCGATTCAAATTTTTATTCGAAAAAATATTTTACGTCCATCAATTTATTGGGCTGCTTTAAAATTATATCGATGGGCTAGTCAAGCGGGTTTAATTTCTGGAAGTTCGGATGCAGGCGAACTGGAAGATGCAACTATGCCTAACAACTATCTAAAATCCGGTGCTAGTATCCAAGCAAAAAAAGGAATCGAAGCAATTCAACTTTTTGACAAAAACATAGAACATCGAAAAGATATTGCAACACTTTATAACAATGCTTTCACAAAATTAAACATCTCCCCTGTTTACCAACCTGAATACGCAACCCATACTTTTATCAAATACGCTTTTTTAGTAAAAGACCAACCAAAATTTTTAAAATTAGCCCAACAAAATCAAATACCGTTAGGTGATTGGTTAAATAGTCCAATACATCCGATTCGGGAAAATTTAGAACGATGGGATTATCACGAAGGGAGTTTTCCTTTAGCTGAGAAAATTGGATATCATATTTTGAATCTTCCGACAGACGAAAGTATTTCAATACAAGAAGCCAATCGAATCATCCATTTTTTGGAAAAAAACAAAAGTGAGTTAGTAGAAAGTTGGAAGGATTTATAAATTCATTTTCTAAGCTTTAAATACTTCGTAAATAATCTTTCATCCTTCGGTCGTTAGACAATTCCAGTTTTTTCTTAATCCTAAATCTTGCTTGTTCAATAGACCAAGGTAAAGTTACTTTTTTCAAGTTTAAAATATCATTTACGTAAACTATGCAACCATCAATTGAATCTGATTCACCTACTATCAACCAGAAATTTATTGGTATTAGACCTAAATTCTCACACAAATAAGAGAGGATTATTTCGACTTAAACTTGGTCATTTTTGCATAACAATTTATTATATTTGGGATAAGTCTAAAACATACAATTCTTATTTTATAACTACTAACGACAAACACAACATCATGAGAATTAGATCATTTCGAAACGAGAAAAAAAAACAATATTACTTTAGAGTTTTCGATGCAAATGAAGAACAAGTTTTAAGAAGTGAAGCATATGAGGCTAAAGCAGGACGAGACAATGGAATTGAATCACTTAAAAACAATGCTCCTACCCCTGAACGTTATGAACGACTGACATCTTCAGATGGAAAATTTTACTTCAATGTTAAAGCGGCCAATCATCAAGTCATTGCAACTAGTCTAATGTTTGATTCTGAAGAAAAAAGAGAATCAGTAATTGCAGAAATTATTGCTTATGCTACATCAGCAAGAGGAGGTGATTCGACTGCACCTGATCCTCAAAATTTATCGTCCTCTCCTAATCCAAATAGTGACGATAGCGGAAATGATGGAGGAAAAGAACAGGATGATTATCATGATTTATCATTTTATGAAAACTCTGGAACAGATACCGAAAGTGGTTTTGATCGATTCCAAAAAGGAGACGATAATTACTATTATTTCTCTTTCAAATCTGATGATGGAAAAGTATTGTTATTTAGTCAAGGGTACACAGCTGAGGCAGGCCGAGATAATGGAATTGCATCTGTTGAGAAAAATGGAAAAATCGAAAAAAGATATACTGACCATACTACTGATGATGGAAAATTCTTTTTCACTCTAAAAGCTGGAAATCACCAAGAAGTTGCTCGCAGTTGTAACTTCGATACAGAAGATGAAATGAAACGGGCAATGATTATTATATTGAATGGTGGTGGAGCAATGGTTGAGGTGGTAAAGGCTATTCCAAAATCATCTGAAGTGGACATGGATGATTACAGGACATTTGGATTCTATAAGGCTTCGGGAACAGATGTTCAAAATGGTTGGGATAGATTTTATTCAGAAAAGCATCGTGAGTTTTACTTCAGTTTTAAAGTTGATGGCGATCCTATCTTGATTAGTGAAGGTTATAAAACTGAGGCTGCTCGTGAAAATGGAATCGCATCTGTTGAAAAAAACTGGATTTTAGATAAAAGGTATAAAAACCATGAAACTTCAAGTGGCAGATATTATTACACAATTATAGCTGGTAATCACCAAGAAATTGCTCGAAGCAAATGGTACTCATCTGCGGAAGAACGAGATGGAGGAGTCAGCTGGTTATTAGCTAGCGGTATCGCAGGAGCAACAGCTACTAACTTAGCAACGTCAGTTTCAACAGGTGATGAAATAGTTGAAAAAACAATTGAACCATCAACTGAAAATAAAGTTATAGTCGAAGATGATTATTTACCATGCAAAGAATACGAAGGTCACGAGGTGAATGATAAAGTAAATAATGTTGCCTTTTTCAAACATGAAAATGGTCAATTCTATTTTGTAATTTACAAAGAAGATGGAACCGTTCGGTTAAGAAGTGAAGGATTTGAAAATGCCAAGACTAGAGATGTCGAACTTTCAGGAGTACTAAAGAATTTAGATAATCCTGAAATGTATGAAACTGTATCAAGAGGTAAATATAGCATCCATATTCTTAACGATGCAGAGGGAAGAGAAATAGGACGTTCTTGCTTGGAAACAATAGAAGAAAAAGCAGCTGTAATCCCTTCGGTAGTTGAAGCAACAGCAATTGCAGCAGCAATAATCTCAGCAATTGATTCT
>CAJQQY010000399.1 GCA_905480595.1 uncultured Saprospiraceae bacterium
CAAAAGAAAGTCCGAGTAAACACCATTTCTCAATCTCCTACTTGGACAACTGCAGGAAGTGGTGTTAAAGGTTTTAAAGAGTTCTTCGACTATGCAGATAAAATGTCTCCACTTGGAAATGCACCAGCAGAAGCATGCGCAGATTATTGTGTAACCATGTTTTCAGATTTGACAAGATATGTTACGATGCAAAACTTGTATCATGATGGTGGATTTTCTAATATGGGAATGAGTCCAGCGTTGTTACCTGATGTTGAAGCTGATCCTGAATAATCAAATTCAGTTTTTGATAAATGAAAAGCCTCTTGCTAAAAACAAGAGGCTTTTTCCTTTTGCTAAATACCTGACTTTCCAGTTTTCAAACATTAGCTATCTTAGCTTTTTAATTTGACCAAAAATCTAAAAACCTTTCAATATGAAAAAACTGATACTCTTTATTTTCTCTTTCATTTCTTTAAATGCTTTTGCTCAACCTACGGAGGCAAATCTTTTAGGAACTTGGAGTGATTCTGATATTCCACCAACTTCTTTTTATGACAATCCTTACAATGAAGTGTGGGGACTTGCTGTCAATGAAAGCGAAATTGCAGTTATGGGGACTACTTTAGGAACGCATTTTATTGACGTAACTGACCCAAATAATCCAGTAGAAATTGCTGATGCATTCGTAGCAGGAGCTGCTCAAGGAACAAATATTATCCACCGAGATTATCATGATTTTGGAGGATATTTATATGCAGTTTGTGATGAGAGTCAGAGCAGTACATTGCAAGTCATTGATATTTCTGACTTACCTAACTCAACAACTGTGGTTTATGATTCTAATGAATTTCTTGGTCGATCTCATAATATTTTCATTGATTCTGCTGCTGCAAGAATTTATGCTTGTGGTGTTCGGAGACCTGGAATGTCTGGTTTTATCAATGTGCAAATAATTGATATTTCTGACCCCGCTAATCCTTCTGTTTTAAATGAATACAACGGTATACCTTATGCACATGATATTTATGTAGAAAATAACATTGCCTATGCTAATTGTGGAAATAATGGTTTTTTCACCGTAGATTTTACAGATGCGACAAGCCCAATTATTTTAGGTTCAATGACTACTTATGAGCAGCAAGGTTACAATCATTCAGGTTGGATGGATCGAGATGGAAAGCATTATTATATGGCAGATGAAACTTGGAATACGGATTTGAAAGTAGTGGATGTTTCTAATTTCGACGACATGTCGGTTATTACTACATTTAGTGCCGAGCAAACTTTGACAACGATTCCCCATAATTTAATCGTTCGATGCGATCTATTATATGTTTCTTATTATTATGAAGGAGTTCAAATTTTTGATATTTCTGATCCCGCGAATCCAGTTCGAACTCATTTTTACGATACTTCTACACGACCTAACATCAACAGTTATGAAGGTGCTTGGGGAGTTTATCCTTTTCTACCTTCAGGAAATATATTAGTTTCAGATATGCAAAATGGATTGTTCGTTTTGGAAAGTGTCAGCGATAATGAATGTGAAAATAGTGTAAGTACAAAAACTCCAGAGGATATTTTCAACAAACTAATTACATATCCTCAACCAGCTTCTGATTTTATCCAAATAGAATTACAAACTACTGCTAATCAAGAAGATACCCAATTCGAGTTGATTGATTTGACTGGAAAAACAGTTCAAGTTTTCGCTTCTCAAAATTTATTGGAAGGAAAAAACAAAATTACTTTTGACTTAAATAGGTCTATTTCTAATGGAATTTATTTCCTTAGAATTTCAAACGAAAAAGGAAGTCAATCGCATAAAGTGATTATTGGTAAATAGTTTTTTTTGCCGCAGAAGGCGCTGATTATTAAGATTGACGATGTTAAGTGTTAGTGATTTAAACTTAAAGAATACAAAACGAGAGAATCATAATAATCAGGGCTTTTTGCGGCATAAAAAATAACACGTTATAAAACTCCTAAAATTTCCTCCTCCTAAAAATACATTTCCACAATTGAAGTTATATTCCTAATTTCGTCGTTTGATTGAAAAAGGAATTACGTTTATGATTTTTTGGAAAAAAAAGACAGCAGCTATTTTTAGGAAAAAAGAAAAACACTTGTTTTTCTTTTTAGTGATTAGTTTATTTTTTTCAACTAATTTTTTGGCACAAAGAGGTGGTCAAACGAATAGCCAACAATTTCCACAAGGTCAAGGTTCAGGCCGAGAAAAAGCAACAGCTCTCCAAGCCTTTCGAAAAATCCCCAAAGATTCTCTTCTTATTTTTTATTACTACATAGAAAACCCAAATGAAGAACTTCCTTTTCAAGATACTTTGTTAGATAATTATTTTCATCAATTTGATCCTGCCCGAAGTCGAGTACTCGATCATGGAACTTTAGGATATTTTGGAAGTCCAACCTTTCCGCTATTTTATCAACCATCTTTTCGGCAAGGCTTTGAAGTAGGATTACATCAATATGACTTGTACAAAATAAATGTTGACGATCTACAATTCTATAATCTCAAAAGACCTTATTCTGATTTTTATTTTTCGCAAGGAGGTTCGCAAGATGATATTCAATTGAAAGGAAAGTTCAGTCGAGATTTTAATAAAAATGTAAATGTATCCATTGATTATCATCGCATTAGCCAATATGGTTCTTCCGCCCCTGTTCGATATTTTTATGAAAATCAAAGAGCTCGGCATACGGCACTTGCAGGTGGATTGACATTTAAAAATGATGCTAATACCTACCAAGGGTTCTTTGCTTTTTCTAATAATATCCACCAACAAGAAGATAATGGGGGAATTCAATCTGATACTTTTTTCCTACAAGAAGATAACGGTTTTGCAAGTACCTTGGCTATTCCTGTATGGTTAGATGATGCAGAAACTCGACATTCTGAGCAAGAGGTTAGTTACACTCATTATTATAATTATAATCCGATTGCTTTTAAAGAAAATAAAAAAAGAAAGGCGGAAGAAAAAACACGAGCAAAAGCGGCGGCGGAAGCTGCTGCTGCCCGAGTGGCGACTTTAGATTCTTTAGCAAAAATTCCAGTTGACTCAACTTCGATTGGAAAATCTGATAGTTTGGATACACCAGTCTCAATCATAGACACTTTATTTACAGATTCTTTAAACCTAAATCCCCTAGGGTTAGATACTTTAAATAATATTCAAACTGATACACTTAAAAATCCGCCAATCGATACTTTGCAAAAAACGACTGTGGATTCCATTTCTAATAAACGCCCTACCCCAGCATTTGGACCACCGCCAAACTTTAGAAATACCCCTTCACCAGATCTTACTCCCAAAGGTCGAACATACACTCTAATGCATCGACTTGCCTACAAAAAAGGAACTTATAAATTTTCAGATATTTCTGCTTTTGCCGATTCTAGTTATTGGAAAAATTTATTACTCGACGACCGAAGTTTGAGACATTATGTGGAAACTCGAAAGATCGAAAACACATTTGCTATTAGTACTTTTAAACCTCGAAAACCAGGTACAGATAAGGTAAAACGGCAAAGTGATTTTTTCGAAATCGGTATTCGTCATTCTTTTAATTGGATTGATGAAGAAGCTGCAGATTCAACTGCCAACAACTTATTTTTGACGGGTAAATGGAACTTCGCTCCTAACGAACGATTAAAGGTAAAAACCTATGCTCACCTTGGCTTATGGGACAATGCAGGTGATTATCGAGTGAGTGGAGAATTCTTTTTTGACTTAAAAAAACTCGGTCAATTAAAGTTGAGTGGTATCAATCAATTGAATCGTCCTGAGCTTTTACAACAACGCTTATACATTTCAAGCAGAAATGCTTGGACCAATGATTTCAAACCTACTTTGGAGACTAACTTGAGCGCAACCTATGCCTTGCCCAAACTAGGCTTTCAAGCAAGTGGGCAATATCATTTGTTGAATAATTTTATCTACTTTGATACGCTTGCTACTGCTCAACAGACAGGTGCTCCACTCAGCATATTTCAATTGATTCTCCAACAAGATTTTAAGTTTGGAAAATTTCATTTAGACAATGTTATCATTCTACAACAGACGACCAACGATGCACTCAATTTACCTAATATTTTTTCCAAGCATAGTTTTTACTATGACGGAAAATGGTTTAAACGAAAACTTCAAATAAGATTGGGAGTAGATGTGAGAATGAATAATAGTTATTTTGCGAATACCTACAATCCACTTGTCGGCCAATTTATTTTGCAAAATAAACAGAAGATAAGATTCTTCCCTGCTGTCGATGGTTCGGCAAGTATAAAAGTCCAACAATTTAGATTTTTTGTAAAAGCAGAAAATTTAACTCGAGTCTTAGCTGGTGTGGTAGGTTCAATTCCAGCGGATGATCAATATTATCAAGCAGCTTTATATCCTATTCAGAATACTCGATTTCGATTGGGATTGGGATGGACGTTTAGAAATTAACTGTGAATGGTTAATACTTTGTGGTGTTCACCATTCACAGTTAACCGTTAATTACAGTTCGTAATTTGGAGTTAATTCTTCCTCATGACCTGTGTAGAAATCATTGATGATTTTGATTACTTCTTCAGGATCATCTGTGATTGGAAGTAAGTTCATATCATCTGCGCTGATATTACCTTCTTGGTGAAGCATAATATTTTCAATCCACTCATTCATTCCCGACCAAAACTTTTTACCTACTAAGATGACAGGCACTTTTGTGATCTTTTTAGTCTGAATCAAAGTCAAGACTTCGAACAATTCATCCATGGTTCCAAATCCACCAGGCATTGCGATAAATGCCTGAGCATATTTTACAAACATCACTTTTCTCACAAAGAAATATCGATAATTCAAATTCAATTCAGGATCAATAAATGGATTATGACTTTGCTCAAATGGCAAATCAATATTTAATCCAACGGAAATTCCGCCAGCTTCTTTCGCACCTTTGTTTCCTGCTTCCATGATTCCTGGCCCACCACCTGTGATGACTCCAAATCCTTCTTTAACTAATCTAGCAGCAATCTGATCTGCCAATTCATAATAAAAGGTACCTGGCTTAGTTCGAGCTGATCCAAAAATTGAAATACATGGATCAACATGATTCATCGTTTCAAATCCTTCCACAAATTCTGAAATCACCTTGAACATTGTCCATGCGTTTTCTCCTTTTAGTTTAGTCCATTGCTTCATTCCCTTTACTGGTACGTTGTTTTCTTGATTATTTTCCATAATTTTTATTTAGAGCTTTAAAATCTATTTTTAAAAAAGTTTAAATCGGTTAATATTCGATTTGCATAAAAAAGCCTACCAATTGACTTGGTAGGCTTCGCTATTTATATAAATTATTACAAATTTCAAATTTTTTACGACTTGTTATTTTCTCTTCAAACCTTCTCTGTCATAAAACTGTCGTACTCTTGTTTCACAAACTTAACTACTTCATCAACATTTTTATATTGTGAAAAGAGGTCTTGAAGAATTTGACTTTTTGAAGTAACACTTGATGGAATTACAAAACTTGCAACATCAGCAGCAGTAATTACTTCTCCACTCAAAATAATCAATCGCTCAATTACATTACGAAGCTCTCGAATATTTCCAGTCCAATTAACCTCTTGAAGTGCTTTTAAGGCAGAATCTTCGATTTTTTTAGGAGCAACTCCATACTCTGTACATATTGCTTCGATAAAATAATTTGCCAACAATGGGATATCACTTCTTCGATCATTAAGAGTAGGCACTTTAATAATGATAACTGCTAGACGATGATATAAATCTTCTCTAAAATTCTTAGCATTAATTTCATCTCTCAAATCCTTGTTCGTAGCGGCAACTACTCGAACATCAACTGAGATTTCTTTATCTCCACCAACTCTTACGATTTTACTTTCTTGCAATGCTCTCAAAACTTTAGCTTGAGCAGAAAGGCTCATATCTCCAATTTCATCTAAGAAAATAGTACCTCCATTGGCTTGCTCAAATTTTCCGATCTTTTGTTTGTAAGCACCCGTAAATGATCCTTTTTCATGACCAAATAATTCACTTTCAATCAATTCAGAAGGAATTGCTGCACAATTCACTTCAACGATAGGTCCATCAGATCGACCACTTTTTGCATGCAACCATCTCGCCACCAATTCTTTTCCTGTTCCGTTAGATCCATTAATCAAAACTCGAGCATCAGTTGGTGCTACACGGTCAATCGTTTCCTTAATTTTCAAGATTGGTTCTGATTCACCAATAATAGCCTGACTTTTTACTTTGTGAACTCTTCGTTTTAATACTTTATTATCAGTAATCAAACTTGATTTGTCCATGGCATTCCGAACAGTAATCAATAAACGGTTCAAATCTGGTGGTTTTGAAATAAAATCAAATGCCCCTTTTTTCACCGCATCTACTGCTGTATCAATATTTGCATGACCAGAAATCATAATGACTGGAGTATCACTAGAAATTGTTTGCACTCGCTCAAGCGCTTCCATACCATCCATTTTTGGCATCTTAATATCCATGATAACCACATCATATTTGGATTTTTTTAATTTGCCTAAACATTGGATGCCGTCCATTGCTTCATCCACATCATACTTCTCAAATTCAAGAATTTCTCTTAGAGTATTTCGGATGCTTGCCTCATCATCTACAATCAGAATTTTTGCCATTGGATCTTTTTTAACAGGTTGGTAATAAATCTTTGAAAATCGTATTAAATTTTATCAATAATTATAACGGTTGATATCTTATAATAGTTACCTTTTTTAAAGATAAATATTATTTTTTTTTTAGATAAGTAAAAGGCAGGATATTTAGTTCTATTTCTCTTCAAATGAGGTACTTTTGTGAGTTTTACTCTCCCTAAAACAACTCATATTTTTATAAAAAATGATTTCCAAAAAATTACTCTTTTTTTGAATCCCATTATCCTATTATTTTTCCCTCAAAATAGTTACCTTTGCGGGTCATTTTAAAAAAAGAGAAATATTCATGAGGACAAAACTGTCGCAATTTAACTTCGAATTACCAGAAAAACTGGTTGCAAAATATCCAACTGAAAACCGAGATGAATCTCGATTAATGGTTGTTCACAAAGAAACAGGATTGATTGAACATAAGATGTTCAAAGAAGTTTTGGAATATTTTGATGATGGAGATACCTTCATTCACAATGATACCAAGGTTTTCCCAGCTAGACTTTATGGGTGTAAGGAAAAAACAGGAGCTAAAATTGAGGTCTTTCTTTTGAGAGAACTTAACCATGAAGCTCGACTTTGGGATGTATTGGTTGATCCTGCTCGTAAAATTCGTGTTGGGAACAAACTATACTTCAATGATAAAGATGATGAGCAAGAAGTCTTAATTGCGGAGGTGGTAGATAATACTACTTCTAGAGGTAGAACGATTAGATTTTTGTTTGAAGGCACTGATGATGAGTTTCAAGAAAAACTGGAAGAATTAGGAAATACGCCACTTCCAAAATACTTGGATCGACCAGTTGAAGAAATGGATAGAGAGAGATACCAAACAGTTTATGCCAAAAACATGGGTGCCGTTGCTGCTCCTACTGCTGGATTACACTTCAGCGAAGAATTGTTGAAAAGATTAGAATTAAAAGGAGTTGATTCTGCGTTCGTAACACTTCATGTTGGTTTAGGAACTTTCAGAAGTATTGATGTAGAAGATCTTTCTAAGCATAAAATGGATGCTGAATATTTCAAAATTCCACAAGACACAGCAGAAATGGTTAATGCTGCTGCTGCTGCTAAGAAACGAATTTGCTCGATAGGAACTACTTCTATGCGAACTATTGAATCAGCTGTATCTGCTGATTCAACATTAAAAGCTGCTGAAGGATGGACGAACAAATTCATCTATCCTCCTTATCAATTTAGCATTGCAGATAGTATGATTACCAATTTCCACCTACCAAAATCTAGTTTATTGATTATGGTTTCTGCTTTTGGAGGTCAAGATTTGATTAAAGAAGCTTATGCTCAAGCAGTTAAAAAGAAGTATCGTTTCTTTAGTTATGGAGATGCGATGTTGATTATTTAAAAAATAACTTTACGATATATTAAAAAGTGTTAGTGCGATAAGTGCTAGCACTTTTTTTTTAGAATATAGTGTTATTCACAAGTGAATGAAGATCAATCAGCTATTTTTTTATTACTTAATAGATGAATTATTTCGATTACTGATCATTGTGATTGCCTCTAAATATCATCTTCCTATT
>CAJQQY010000400.1 GCA_905480595.1 uncultured Saprospiraceae bacterium
ATATTTTACGAACTATACCTGGTATCACAGCTGAAGGTGGTGGTGGTGAAGTGGCTACCAATTTATTTGTACGTGGATTTCCTTCAGGGGGACAGTACGCATTTACGCCTCTGAATATTGATGGAATTCCTGTGCTTAGTACATTTGGACTTAATTCCTCTGCTCATGATGTTTATTTTAGAAACGATATAGGCTTGCAAAGTCTTGAATTTGTAAGAGGTGGATCTGCTACCTTACAAGGTGCTGGAAGTGTTGCAGGTATAGTCAATTATCAAAGTATTCGTGGGTCTGACGATCCTATTAATAAAGTTCAATTGGAATGGGCAGAAGGTGGACGAATCAAGACGGACTTTCTTGCTGCAGGACCTATCTCAAAAGGATTGTATTATGCCTTTTCTGGATTTTATAGATACGATGAAGGGCCTTTGGAAACTGGATTGCCAACTCGTGGATACCAATTAAGAGGTAATATTAAAAAAGTATTTAATGACGGTAATAGTTCATTAGTAATTAGTGCGCAGAAGATAGATGATAATGTTCAATTCTATCTTCCATATCCACTAGATAATTCTAATGATGCCAAGGAAAGACCAACTGGTAACGATGGAGAAACCATATATACCATGTTATCAAGTCAATTAAAAGATTTTTCTTTTGACACACCTTTTGGAAGATTCAAGTCACCAATTGGAGATGGTGTTACTACCAATGGACAATTTCTTATGGCTGAACTAAAACATAGTTTTGGTAATAACTGGAGATTATCAGCAAAAACAAAAGCGGCATCTTACGACCATTGGTTCAATTTATTCTTAGACGGTGACGGTACGCATAATACACCTGAGCCACAGGATAGTTACCTTGCTGATAGAGGTCTTGCTAGTGGTACTTTTACTTATGCTGACAATGGTGCGACCTTGGCCGGTGGCGATTTATTATTCGAAAACAGAGTTTTGGATCGACAGAGAGACATGGAAGAATTAGTTGGAGAAGTTAACTTGACTAAAACTATTGGTATTCATAACCTGACTGTTGGAACATTTATGTCGAATACAAAAGCATTGGATAACAATTGGATTCACAATGTATTAGGAGATTTTTCAAATTCTCCAAGAGCGGTTTCACTTTCTGCTGTAGATACTTTAGGGAATGATGTTACCTTTTCTTCAAGCGGATATGTTGAAGGGACAGGAAGACAGACCAACAATAGAACATTACAAAGCACCAAGATTGCTGCTTACATCGCAGATGAAATAAAAGGAGACAAATTTGGCTTAGATATAGGTCTTAGATGGGAAAAAGCAATCGGTAATGTAAGCCTTGAAAATGGAGTAGGTTCTAATAATTTTAACAAAGGTATCGTGGACGCAGCAGATGTTGCATTTGTCATAGCAGGTCTTTATGAGTTAAACGATAAATTGAACATTTATGCCAATGGTAGTAGAGGCTATTTCTTCCCACAACTTCGTTCACTTCAATTCGCTGGAGGAACTCCGCAATCTTATGAAACGGAGACTGTAATTCAAGGAGAAATCGGAGCAAAGTATGGTGATAGCAAGTTATCTGGAACTGCTGCAATATTTTTTAATGCTTTGAGTGACAGAAGAAATGTGGATATCATAAATGATGGTCAAGGTGGGATTACAGAGTTTATCGAATTGCAAAGTACACGAACTGTTGGAATAGAAGCCAACGTAAATTATAACATATCGAAAGGTTTTAATGCATACGGAAATTTCACTTACCAAGATCATGAGTTTACAGAAGTAGAAGGTAACAAAGAGCAGGAAGGAAAAAGTATTGCAAGGATTCCTAATGTGATGGGTATGGTAGGACTTAGTTTTGACAATGGAAAATGGGATGCTAACCTGAGTTCTAACTTTTTAGGAAGCAAGTTTGCCAACAATAGTAATACGGTAGAATTAGATGGATTCAACATTATGAGATTAGATGCTGGATATACTATGGCTCTTGGTGAAGGAGATGAAAGTTTAAGATTGGGTTTATCTGTGTTTAATCTTTTAGATGCAGATGGAGTTACGGAAGGTTCTCCAAGACAAGGTAATACCCAGGTGTCAGGAGGAAACTTCTTCGTTGGAAGACCAATTTTACCTCGAAGAATATTTATTAGAGCAACTTTCAATTTCTAATCAAATTCGTTTCTGTTTGTTTCTTTTGGAAAAAGAAGTAGACTATAATAGTTTTGTTTCATACAAATTTGAGGGGGAAAAGATTTTAAAAAACCTTTTCCCCCATTTTTCTCTATTGAACGTTATTTTATAATTTTCTTAGATTTATGGAAATATCAAAACATAAAAAAAATTGAAAGTGGAAAATTTAGTTGAAGACGCCAAACGTATTTTAAATTTAAACTGGAAAGATGGATTCACCATTCCTACCAATAAATTATATCCCTTCCAATGGAATTGGGATTCAGGTTTTACTAGTATTGGACATAGCCATTTCGATTTGGATTTTGCCATAAGAGAATTACAATCTTTATTTTCTGGGCAATGGGAAAATGGAATGTTACCACACATTATTTTTCATAGTGAAAATGAAAAAACCTATTTTCCAAATTTTGAATTTTGGAATTCCAATGTAAATTTAGGAGCACCACAAAAGCCAAAATCTTCAGGTATCACACAACCTGCCGTTCATGGTTTTGTTTTAGAAAATCTTTTAGAAAAATTTCCAGACGATGAAAAGTTAATTGCTTTCGTAAAAGACATTTTTCCAAAAGTAGTTAAGAGTCATCGATTCCTGTACACCTATCGAGATCCCAAAAGAGAAGGGCTCATGTTTATTTTTCATCCTTGGGAATCAGGGAGGGATAACTCTCCACTTTGGGATGAATCACTTGATCGAATTGTCATCAATCCTGATGAACTTCCTAAATATGAAAGAAGAGATACCAGCATTGCTCCCTCTGACGAACGTCCGACTTCTTATGAATATGACCGATATGTTTATTTACTCCAATTAGGTAAAAAAAATAAATATGATGAGCAAGGGATTTTTGAAGAAAGCCCATTTTTAGTTCAGGACACTTTGATGAATGCAGCATTGATAAAATCAAATCAGAGTTTAATCAATATTGGAAAACGCTTTGGTTTAGATATTGGTGAATTAGAAGAATGGCAACAACAATCTGTTCCTCGATTTCAAGAAAAATTATGGAATACGGATCTCCAAACATTTACACCTTTTGATATAAGAGGCGGACATCATATTTCCTTTAAGGAGATCGGAGGATTGTCGGCTTTGTATGCAGAAATTCCTACTCAGGAACAAGCCAAACAACTGAACGATTATTTATCGTCATTACATGAAAGAGGATTTTATATTTGCCCAAGCTTCGATGTGGATAGTCCTTTGTTTGATTCTAAAAGATATTGGCGAGGACCAATTTGGCCACAAATGAACTGGATGATTTACCATGGTTTAAACAAATATGATTTTGATAAAACTGCCGAAATTGTAAAATCAGATTTAATCGAATTGGTTTCGATGCATGGTTATTATGAATATTTTGAGTCGCAAAAATCATTGGCTAAAAACATGACTTCTGGATATGGTGGAGGTGATTTTTCATGGACAGCAGCTTGCACATTGGATTTAATAAAAACCTAAGTATGCATTATTTTGATTTTTCAAAAAAGTATATTCTTGAAAATGATTTTGTAAAATTAAGTCCGCTGAAAAAAAAGCACATCGAAAGTCTTGCTATTATTTCAAACGACGAAATTATCTGGAAATATCTTTTTGAAAACGGAAAAAAGAAAAAGCACTTAAAATTTTACATCAAAAAAGCAATTCAAAATAGACAACTCAGTAAAGAATATCCCTTCGTTATTTTTGATAAAAAAAATAACTCTATTGCAGGAACTACTCGAATTTATGATATTAATTCAAATTGGAAAACGCTAAAGATTGGACACACTTGGTTAGGGAAAAAGTTCCGAGGAAGTGGTTTGAATCAACAATGTAAATATCTTTTATTTGAATTTGCTTTTAAGGAAATGAGAATGGAAAGAATTGGTTTTGGCGTTCATGAAGAAAATATAATTAGTTGTAAAGCTCTGGAAAAAATAGGCTGTCAGCAAGAAGGAACATTAAGAAGTTTCCTTCCAAAAGTCGATAGTGATGGAAGAGCAGATTTATTGCTTTTTAGCATTTTAAAAAAGGAATGGGAAAACCAATTATAAAATCAACTTAAGTTCTAAGACAAAAATAAAAACAAACATCAATGAACTATATAGATTACATTATCATCGTTACTTACATCGTTGGTTTTTTAGGTTTAGGTTTTTTCTTCAAAGACAATAAAGATTCAAAAGACTACTTTCTAGGAGGTAACTCGTTAGGTTGGTTTCCACTCAGTCTTTCCACTATGGCGACGCAATTGTCAGCTATTAGTTTTATATCTGCTCCTGCTTTTGTAGGTCTAAAACTCAATGGAGGAATGAAGTGGCTTACTTTCGAGTTGGCTGTTCCTTTAGCAATGATTTTTATTATGCTTGTGATTATTCCACCATTGTATCGCTCAGGAATAGTTAGTATTTATGAATTTGTTGAAAAACGTTTTGATGCTTCTACCCGATTAATTCTTAGTATCGTTTTTCAAATAAGTAGAGCATTAGGAACAGGAGTGATGGTCTATACAATTGCCTTTATCTTGCAAGCTGTACTCAACATTGATTTTGTTTACACGATACTAATTATTAGTGTTATCACCATTGTTTATTCTTGGCAGGGAGGCATGAAAGCTGTGGTTTGGGGTGATGCTATTCAGATGATAATCTTGTTTGCGGGATTAGTTATTTGTCTTTATTATGGATGGGATCTTGTTCAAGCCAATGGTGGATTTAGTGCAAGTCTTTCACCCGATCGGTTACAGGTAATTGATTATAATTGGGGTTTTTCTAAAGGGGAAGAATATGGTGTTGTCCCTATGATTGTGGGAGGTTTCTTTTTATATGCTTCTTACTATGGTTGCGACCAGACACAAGCACAACGTTTACTCTCTGCTAAAAATGAAAAGACGATTAGACAATTATTATTGGCAAATGGACTCTTACGTTTTCCTGTGGTATTTGTTTATTGTTTTATGGGATTAGTAGTCGGATCATTGGCATTGTCTACTCCAGACTTTATGGCTGAAATTAGCCAAGTAACTCAAACTCATTTTCCTGAAGAATATGCTAAAACGGGATTTAAACCAGACTTAATGATTCCTGTTTTCATTTTAAAATATCTACCACATGGAATGATTGGAATTCTAATGGTTGGGATCATGTCAGCGGCGATGTCATCACTAAGTAGTACTATCAATTCTTTATCGGCAGTTACTGTTGAAGATTTCTTTAATCGAGGAAATAAGAAATTGAGCAATGAACAATACATGCAGGTCTCTAAAATTTCAGTCGTTTTTTGGGGAGCGGTTTGTATTGGTGCTGCCTTCCTTTTTGGTGGAAGTGACAGCCCGGTAATTGAGATTATCAATGCAATTGGTTCTGTATTTTATGGCCCTGTCTTAGCGACATTCGTACTAGCTATTTTTTCAAAAAAGGTGAACGCTCAGGGTATGAAAGCGGGAATAATTATCGCAGTATTGATCAATCTTATATTTTCAAAAACGATGCAAGAAATGCTCGGTCTTGATTTTGGATTCAGCATTTTTTGGATGTGGTTAAACTTCACCGGTTTTATTTTAGCAGTAGCGATTGCTTATTTAGTTAGTGTATTGACAAAGGCAGAGGCAAAAGAATTGACTCAAATTGAACATACTTTTAAGTGGCCTGATTTGTTGGCCAAGGAACCAGTTATATTAATTTCCTTTTTTGTAGTGATCCTTACGATTAGTTATTTGGTTCCAACAATCTTTAGTTAAAGAAAAATTATTCTAACAATTAAAATGTCAATAAGTATTTCGTTTTTATGAAAATTCTAATCGCACCAGATAAATTTAAAGGATCATTGTCCGCACAAGAAGTTTGCGAAGCAATTGGAAATGTACTGAAAAAAAACAACTCCTCCTTTAAAATAATTCATCATCCAATGGCGGATGGAGGAGACGGTTCATTAGATATTTTGTCAAAACATCTTTCCTTAAAAAAACATTCAGTCAAAACAGTTGACCCAATTGGAAGAGAAATCACCACTCATTATTTCACTTCTACTGATGCTGCTTTTATTGAAGTAGCCAGCGCAAGTGGTTTAGTTTTATTGTCTAAAAACGAAAGGAACCCTTTACTCTCTTCCACCAATGGCACAGGCAAAATGATGGTTGATGCGCTGTCGAAAAATTTTAAAAACATCTATTTATTTCTGGGCGGAAGTGCGACGAATGATGCAGGAATGGGCATTGCATCAGAATTAGGTTTTCATTTTTTAGATAAAAATAAAAACGAACTCTCCCCCATCGGAGAAAATTTATCAAAAGTGAAATTCATTCACTCTACTCCTATTTTTGGTTTTGAAAAAATAAAAATCAACCTGCTTTGCGATGTCAACAATCCAATGTTTGGAATAGAGGGAGCAGCTTACGTCTATGCTCCTCAAAAAGGAGCGAGCGAAAAGCAAGTCATTCTATTGGATGATGGATTGAAAAACTTTAGTAATATCTTACAAAAACATTCAGGTAGAAATGTAAGTGAGCTTTCTGGAGGAGGCGCGGCAGGTGCCATTGGTGCTGGGCTAGTTGCTTTATTAAATGCAAAACTAGAAAGCGGATTTGAAACAATTGCTCAATTAACTAATCTGGAAAAACAAATTGAATCTGCCGACTGGGTGATTAGTGGGGAAGGGAAACTGGACGAACAATCACTTCAAGGGAAAGTGGTCAGCGGTGTTGCGTCACTTTGTAAAAAATATAAAAAGCCACTCAGTTTATTTGTTGGAAAAAATGAATTGGTTGAAAAACAGATTAAAACTTTAAATGCCAAATCTATTTTTTCCATATCAGACCAAGCTAGAGATTTGGACGATGCGATTTCAAATGCAGTATTTCATCTAGAGAATTTGGCAGAGCAATTTCAAAAATGAAATCCACAATTATAATCAACTGTGGATTTCATTTTTTATAACAATTTATTTACAATTTAACTTCACTCCAACAAATCAGGAAACGCAGAAACGATATCTTGCCAAATAGGTTGAAAACTAAACCATCCTGCAATTGGAAATCCTACCTCTTCATTTCTTGTTTTCAAGGCAGTATCATGATCTACAGAATGAACTTTACTTCCGGTAGACTCTGCTAAAATTTGTGCTTGGCAACATCGCTCCATACTGATAAACCACCATGCTACTTCTTCCACCGAACCACCGACTGTAAGTAACCCATGATTTTTTAAAATGCAAGCTTTTTTATCGCCGAGTGCCTCTCCTATTCTATCTCCTTCGCTTTCATCATTTACCACACCTGTATAATCATCATATAATCCATGATCTTCATAAAATGCGCAAGCATCTTGCGTAATTGGATCAAGCTTTCTACCCAAGGCTGACCAAGTTTTTCCATAAATAGAATGTGCATGCGCTGCCGCAATCACATCCGGTCTAGCAGCGTGAATTCTGGAGTGAATAGCAAATGCTGCTTTGTTCAGCATTGTATGTTTTCCTTCAATAATCTCCCCAGCTTCATTTACCAAAATCAAATCCGAAACTTTGATTTTATTAAAAGAAACGCCAAATGGATTAACCCAAAAGTTATGTGGATTTTCAGGATCACGGGCGGTAATATGGCCTGCAACTCCTTCGGAAAAACCGAATTTTCCAAACACTCGAAAAGCTGCAGCGAGTTGTTGTTTTCGATGTAATCGTTCTGCTTCAATTGAATCTCGTTTAGGCATCAAGCCTTCAAACATTGGAGGATTAGGAATAGGCATCTTTGTATATTTTATTTTTTAAAAATGATGAAAAATTAATCATGTAAAATAGAATTATTTCGTTTTTAAATTATGTTCCTCGTTTAATATTTCAATCCTTTTAGTGGGAAACAATAAAAAAAGTCATCAACCGAATTCGATTAATGACCTTCCCTAACAATGTATTTACAAAATATATCTTACCAAATTTTCACCCGCTCCTCAGGTGGTAAATATAATGCATCACCTTCTTTCACATCAAACGCTTCGTAAAATGCTGAAATGTTTCGCACCACTCCATTCACTCTAAAAAGTGCAGGAGAGTGAGTATCTGTATTTACTTGAATTCGCATCGCCTCCTCTCTTGACTTACTTCGCCAAGCTTGTGCCCATCCCATAAATACTCTTTGCTGACCTGTAAACCCATCAATAACCGGAGCTTCTTTTCCATTCAAACTCATTTCATAAGCTTTAAGTGCAATACTTAATCCACCCAAATCACCAATGTTTTCACCCAAAGTAAATTGCCCATTTACATTCAAATCATCAAAAACTTTAAAGGCATTATACTGCTCTACCAATGCATTGGTTCGTTTTTTAAATTCCTCTCGGTCAGAATCTGTCCACCAATTTCTCAATACTCCATCTCCATCAAATGTACTTCCTTGGTCGTCAAAACCATGTCCGATTTCATGACCAATCACTCCTCCAATGGCTCCATAGTTAACTGCATCATCAGCATTCAAATCAAAAAATGGTGGCTGCAAAATAGCTGCTGGAAAAACAATCTCATTCAAACTTGGATTATAATATGCATTGATAGTTTGAGGGTTCATCCCCCACTCTTTTTTG
>CAJQQY010000401.1 GCA_905480595.1 uncultured Saprospiraceae bacterium
TGGCAATATCAATTATTATTATTCTCTGGAATTTTTGCAGTTGTTTCCAATTTGGATTACCTCGCAACATTTATTCGAGGAAATATGAAGGTGGCGGGTTCCGTTGTTTCTCATGTTGGCTTTGGATTAATGATCGTAGGAATTTTAGCTTCCGGATTAAATAAAGAACATATTTCAACTGATCCTTTTACTCAACGAGGTTTGTTGAATGAGGAAATGTTGAAACGGAATGTCATTCTTTTTGAAGGAAAACCTGCTTTGCTAAATGGTTATGAAATTACTTATGAAGGTAATTCCATGAATGCCAACCTTCGAACGTATGATATCAATTTTAAAAAATTAGACAATGAGGGACAGGTCGTTGAAGATTTCACAGTTCAACCAACTGCACAATTTGACAATAAATTAGTCAAGGTCGCTGCCTATAATCCTGCCACTCAACATTATTTAGACAAGGATATTTTCACTCACATTGCAACTCTTCCTAAAAAAGAAGCTGACCGAGAAGAAGCGCAAAAAATGGAAGACAGTTTAAATTATCGAATCATAGAAGTACCACTTGGGGCTGAAATGACTTTTATCGATACTTTAGCTTTGTCAGATACTACCATGATTAATCGGTTCCTTGTTTCTATCGAATCGATCATTCCAAATGCTACTCATCCTGATTATGAGCCAAAGGAAAATGATTTGGCGATGGGTGCAAAAATAAAAATCCAACAACTTGGCAAACCTGAAACTTATGAAGCAAATCCGGTTGCTGTTTTAAGAAATAATTTGATTTACACTTATCCTATTCAGATTAACGATTTAGCTTTTAAAATAAAATTGCCGACTAGCTTTTTTGACAAAGTCTTTGCGACAGAAATGGAATTAGCTTATCAAAACTTTGATTTAAAAGAAGGTGAAGCAATCAATTTCAATGGTTATGAAATCCTGCTTGAACAAGTAGCTCGTAATCCTAAGCATCCAAATTATCAGCCTGAAAAAGATGATATCGCAGTTGGAGCAATTTTGAAAGTAACTAAAAACGGGGAAGCGAAATCTGAATTTGTTCAACCAATTTATCTCATTAGAAAAATGAATCCAATGATGATAAAAGACAAATTAGCTGCTGATGGATTGAACTTTCAATTTACTAAAATTGACCCAGCGACTGGAAAAATGAGTATTGGAATTGCTCAATCTGAAGCCAATATGGCTTATCCTGTTGAGTTTGCAACTAATTCACTTCGAACAGATTATATCGTTTTTGAAGCGATCATTTTCCCTGGAATTAATTTCTTTTGGGTTGGGTCAATTATGATGATGATTGGTTTGACGATGAGTTGGATTCGAAGAAGATTTCAATTGAAAAGATAATTTTTTATTAACCATATAAGACATATAAGTTTTTACAATGGCGACTTATATGGTTCTTATATGCCTTATATGGTTTAATTTTTACCTAAAGTAAAAATGAAATCAATGTCGAAAAAATTAAAAATAGTTCTACTCGGAGCAGGCAATGTCGGTTTTCATTTAGGAAAAAAATTAAATGAAGTAGGCCTAGCCATAGAACAAGTTTATAGTCGAAATATATCTAAAGCAAAACGTTTGGCAAAAAATATTAAATGCGAAGCAATTCAAAATATCAAAGATGTTTCGTCACAGGCTGACTTGTATATTTTAGCAGTTCCTGATAGTGCAATTGAAAAAGTAGCAGCAGATCTATCCAAAAATATCCCCAAATCAAAATTAGTCGTTCACACTTCAGGGGCAACTCCATCTACTGTTTTAAAACCATACTTTAAAAACTATGGCATCTTTTATCCGTTGCAAACCTTTTCCATAGCTCGAGAAGTTGACTTTGAAAATATTCCAATTTGTGTAGATAGTAATCTAAAAAAGCATCGAATACTTTTGGAAAAATTGGGAAAACAGATTTCTCAAAACGTTCATCAAATCAATGATCGAGAAAGAGCCATCTTACATGTGGCTGCTGTTTTTGTCAATAATTTTTCTAATAATCTTTTTACCATTGGAGATAAAATAACTTCAACGGAAAACTTACCTTTCGATATTTTAAAACCATTAATGAAAGAAACGGTTGAAAAAATCACTCATCACTCCCCTAGTGAAATGCAAACTGGTCCAGCAAAAAGAGGAGACCAAACAACTATTGAATTACATCTTAAATATTTAGAAAAAAACTTTCCAGAATTTATCGAGATTTATCAAACGATGACTCGAAATATAAATTCTAACATTTCAAAAAATCATTCATAGACAAAAATAATAATTATGCGAATCGTCGGATACATCGAACATCCAAATCTGAAAATTACAGTTTTCAAAATGGACAATAAAACTTCTATCAAATTTGAAACAGGTATGTATGAACAAACTTACAAGTTTAGAGAAATGGAGAACCTGAATAATATGGAACAAATCAAAGAATTAGTAACTGGTGAATTTGCTAATAATGTTCTGAGTGAATTTCAAAAAATGCATCAATTTAAAAATAATGCCTTGAGTAATTTTTTACCAAAAGAGGAGGAAGACGAATTTGAAGAGATCATTTGATGTTGGACGTTTTACGTTTTATGAAGAAAGGAATATTTACTAGATCATTCAACGTCTTAAAAAAAGTAAAGCCCCGAAGTAAACTTCGAGGCTTTATTTTTTTGTGATTAGTAGTCAGACACTAAATCCTAGTATCGTCCTCCGCCGTAGCCACCGCCACCGCCGTAACCACCGCCGCCACCGCCACGGTTATAGCCACCACCTCCGCCACCGCGGTTGTAGCCACCACCGCCACCTCGACGATCATTATTTCTTGGTTCAGCTTTTTTCACAACAATTGTTCTGCCATCAACCTCAGTATCATTAAGCCCATCAATTGCAGCTTGTCCTTCTCCATCATCTGCCATTTCAACAAATCCGAAACCTTTTGATCTTCCGGTATCCCGGTCTTGAATGATTTTTACAGAATCAACTGTTCCGTATTCTTCAAAAAGTCCCTGTAGCGTACCCTCGCGAGTATCGTAATTTAATTTTGCTACGAAAATATTCATCTAAAAAAAATTTAAAAAATTAAAAAAAACTGAGAAAACAAATGAAGAGCAGATAAAAATTAGGAGACAAAAGAATTAAAATAAAACTTAAAATAACACTAATAAAAATTGCTGAACAATAAGTAACTCAAATAAGCAATACAAAGTTATTATTAATAAATGATAATTCCTACTTTATTTTAAAATGTGGAAAAATAATATTCTATACAAATCATTGTATATCAACAACTTACAAAACAAACCTTTATTAATTTAAGTAAATTTTATATAAAACACACTTTTTTTCTAAAACCTTATATGATTTTTAATTAATCAAAATGAGCATAAAATAAGTCACTACTTTATTTTATGCTTACTCTTAAAAATCCCATCTAATCCCATTCCTTACACTATAATATGTAGCAGGTACATTTTCTGGGACTCGAGTGTCATTCGTTATACTAAAAATTGTAGAAAATCGAAGATGCTTAGTAAGTACAAAAGTTAAGGTAGTCTGTGAAGATAATCTAACCTCTGAAAAGTCGGTCAAAAGGGGCTGGTAATAAGTAGTATTCGTAATCGTCACATTTTCAGAAAAAGGTTTAATCGAAGCTGATAAGTAAGTATTCATTCTATTATCAGAAAAGAATGAAATCACCTCTGAAACTATTTCTATTTCATTGTATTCATACATGTATGATAATCCCAAATATACTTCTTGTTTTTCCGCTTGATAAAGTTGAAATCGAATTCCTGTTCCTGCTAATGCTCGTAGTTTTAATCGGATCTGGTTATTAAATTGAGCTTGCGTAAAAAATTCATATTCCAACCTTTTTCTGACCTCATAATTATATCGTAAATGAGAAAATCCATTATCTATAAATCGATCATTATTGGCTCGAATCAAATTATAATTAGTTAGCGAAAGAAAACGACTTTTCTTGCGTAAATATTCGATACGGATATCACCTGAGATGGAAGTGATGGATTTGGTGTTTTTAATAAAATTTGCTCCGACCGAAAAATAGCCAAATACCCCTGAGGTGTCAGCCAAAGAAGATCTCTTATTTTCGATATTGACGATTTGAGCCTGGAGAGAATTACTATTCAAAAAAAACAACAATACAATTGCGGAATAAAAAATTAAATTTCCCATAGTCTTTTCATTGGTAAAAATCTAAAACGTACGATTAATGAACTAACCCTCTTTTTTCAATTCAATTAATTTATTTTTCAAAAAACCTCGAAACACTTCTAAACCATTATTAAAATGTTCATTATTATTAATTACTAAATCTGCGCTGTCTCGATATGGTAATATATATTTTTCAAAGGCAGGCAAAATATGTTTTCGATACCGATACAAAACATCATCCAAAGGATAATTTCGTTCTACCTGATCTCGCGTAATACGACGAATCACTTTTAAATTCTCCTTGGCTTCGATAAATATTTTCAAATCCATTTTTTTTCTCATTTTTTTATAATGAAAAACAAAAATGCCCTCCACGATAATTATCGGAGCAGATTCAAAAGTTAAAATCTTCGGCTTGCTTTCCAAATTATTAAACATGTATTCCTCTATTGTCACCGTTTCACCTGCAATCAACTTTTTAACATCACGGACAAAAGCTTTTTTGTTAATTGAAGTGGGAAGATCAAAATTTTCAACACCTTCATCATCTTTCTGTTGAAACTCTTTGGTCAAATAGTAATCATCTTGAGAGACAAAACAAATTTCCTCTTTACTAAAGGATGTTTTTAATGCTTTAATGAATGAAGTTTTTCCACTTCCACTTCCGCCAGTTATTCCTATAATGTATGGTTTTTCCATTTATTTGATTAATTTTTATAGCCGCAAATTTAATCAGAAAGTTAGGAGTATAAAAATAGAATAGTTTTTATTTATTGAAAAACACAAAGCCTTGGTAATCAATTAATTACCAAGGCTCATATTAAACAAGTAAAATTCAAAACGAATCCTCTAAGCAGATTTTAACCGCTCAATAATTTCACAAATTAAACAACCACTTTTTCTAACTCATCTAATCTTGCCTCAATTGACTGTTGCTTCTGTTCTAAAACTTCAATTTGCTTTTCTTCTGTTTCAATCAATGCATCAAATTCATGAAAGTTTACGTCTATTTTATTTTTAAGATTATCGATATAAGTCTTTAATTTTTCGGTTACTTCATTATCCATTCGAAGTCGTCCACTTGCGATGGCTTCTTTAAAACTGCCCAACACTTGCCTCTTCTTTTTTCCCATACTTACTCCTGCGAAGAGCAAACCTATTGTGGTCAAAATTCCTCCAGTCACATCTGCCACCATCCCACTCAAAAAAGTGGAAAGGATAATTCCGACTGCCGCTATCCCACTTCCTGCTGCCAAATTTGGAACTAAATTTTCTTTGTCTCCAAACAATTCTTGATCAGTAAAATTTTCAGATTTAGACATAAAACTCGAAAACGTTTTTTGCAAATCAATCAAAACATTACTTCTACGTTCTGCGATATCGCTAAAAATATCATGATTATTTTTCAGAATGGTTTGACTATTTTGAATTTTCAAATCAATCATTTTTCCCATTTGCTGAATGTTGTCAGCAATATCTACCACTCCTTCGTTGAGTTTATTTTTCAATTCAGAATTCAAATCTTGATCGAAACTTTTTGCCAAATCATCTAACCACTTTTGTGGATCTTCTTTTTTAGAAAAAATCGAACTGATCTGTCGTCGAAGTAAAGAGAAAAAGGATAAACCAGTACTTAATTCCGTTTGCTTTTTAAACGTAATTCGATCGTAGACTGAAAGTAAATTCTCCACCAATTGATCTACTTGAGCACTCGACTTAACCGATTGCTCCTCCAAAATTTGAGTAATATCTTTTCGAAAAACCACATCAGATTCCCATTGTTTCTTACGATCATTTACCCCGCTCGAAATTCGCTCATTGATATTTTTAGAAGTCGCAATATTGTTTTGCAATTTCAATCCAGGTGCTTTTCCGCCTGTAATATTTTCTTTAATAAATGCGCGTAAAGGTAGGTAACCACTAGCTTCATGCTTTTTTTCCAATTCCAATTTTGCAGAAACCGCAAAGATATTTGGATCAGTAATTCCTTTCTTCACCGCATAATCATGCACTCCTTGTATATTCACTTTTAAGTCTTCCTTAGGCATCAAATCTTTTTGTTGTAACACAAAAATGATCTTCTTTCTCCAATCTTCATGAATGAAATCAAAGAATTCCCAAGCTGATTGACGGTAAGGATTTTTGGATTCAAAAACAAAAACAATCAAGTCTGAAGCAGGGATAAATCGTTCTGTAATTTCTTGATGTTGATCCACAATCGTATTTGTTCCAGGAGTATCGACGATGGCAATTTCTTTAAGGATTTCAACAGGTAGAGTTATTTTTTTCAAAAAAGGATTGACCATAATAGTCTCTTCTTTTTCACCATAAATAATTTGTTGAATCGTATCTGTCATCGGTGCCGGAGACACTTTGCAAATTTCTTTATCACTTCCTAACAATGCATTTACAAAACTACTTTTACCCACTTTCACCTCACCAACAATGACAAACATAAATGGTTCGTTGATTCGATTACGCAAATCACTTACTACTTTTTCTAATTCTTTATGAGAAATATCAATAGTCAAATCGTGGAGTTCTTTTACGATTTGATCAATTTGACTTCTGTATTTTTGAAGGTCATCATTTAAAATATGATCCATAATTTTTTTTGTTTTCCTTACTGTTTTTAAACGTACTTTACTTTTTAGACGCATTGAAAAACTGAAAGTATCAATCTATTTTTTCAAACTTCTTTCTAAATAAATTATCGATTCTGGGCCTGCGCAAAATATCAAATCTAAGATACTCAAATTAGGTAAAAAACCATTTTCAGCTTCGAAAACTTGAACATATTTTGCTTGATTAAAATCACCATCATCGAATTGCTTATTTTCTTTTGGAGAAATTTTATTTCGAAAATCTAAAATATCATTTGAAGGTTCTTTTTCAAACTCTGCAGTCAAGTCAATATTTTTTTCTAAGGAAATAATATCTAAAATAACTTGCAATAAATCCCAATTCCAATCCCACAGGTATTCATATTTTTTTTGAAAAATTGACAGAAACCGATGTTCGTAATGTTCATAAAAAGGTGACTTCCCATAAGCCGATTTGATGGCAGTCCAATGTTGACTTTGCCAAGGTTCATCATATTTTAATTTAACATCTCGAATTGGTTGCTGTTGATTTTTTCCACCAGCAAGAGGTAGGCTCAATCTCAACAATCCCATCGAGCTTGACAAATGACACCTATTTCGATAACTTCCTTTTGAGTAATTCTCATACTGTTCCAACATCACATTTGGATATTGTAACAATTTACTTACATATTGAATAGATGGTAAATAATGAAGCTCGAGAAGAATCGTTTTTTCCAAAATATATTTAAAATGAGTTTGATAAATGCTTTTTTGATAAAATTATTGCCTTGTTAAAATTGAATTTATTTTACTGTTTTCTACTGTTTGTTATTGTTTATTTATTAAATTCGCTTCTATAAAGACTGTTTTATGTGAAAACCAGGTATTCTAATTTTGATTTTCGTACAAAGATAGAAGAATGATAAACTTCCCCAAAGTATATTTTTTTCCAAATAAAAAATAGAATTTGAGCAGTTGATTCATTAGTTTTTTCCTTCTTTGTTAATATTGCTTGTACGTATTTATTCACTCCTAAAATAAAAGATAATTTATCTATGAAAAATCTGTATGTATTTTTTCTCTGTCTTCCTTTTTTGAGTTTTTCTCAAGACATCCCCTCTTTTAATTTAGATTTTGAAAATGTAAAAGAGGCAGAAACGCTTCCCAAAGATTGGTTCAAATGGGGAATGCCAAATTTCGAAATCACTTCTGATGAAACGGTAAAACAACACGGAAAAACTGCGATTAAAGTCGTTTCAAAATCAGAAGACGGAAAGGGTTTTGGATGCCCAGCTTACAAAATTCCTGCAAAATATAAAGGGAAGAAAATTAAGCTTTCTGGTTATATAAAAATGGATAATGTCCGAGAAGGAAATGTTGGTTTACTGTTACGAATTGATGGAGAAGAAGGATCATTGGCTTTCGATAATATGCAAGAAGCGAATATAAATGGAACCAAGGATTGGGAAGAATATTCCATCCAATTAAATTATCCAGAGGGTGCTCAAACTATTTTTGTTGGAGGAATTTTATCTGGAAAAGGAACTGCTTGGTTTGATAATTTTGATGTAAAAATCGATGGAACATCCATTACAAAATTAAAAACTGTTGCTCCAAAATTGTTCCCTGCTCAGCTGGACAAAGAATTTGACAAAGGTTCAAAAATTGAAAAAATAGTATTGACTCCTGAAAAAACACAGTCCTTAGCAACACTTGGAAAAATGTGGGGCTACCTAAAATACTACCACCCAAAATTAGCAACTGGAGATATTAATTGGGATTACGAATTGTTCCGATTTATGCCTGAATATCTTGCTGCCAAAGATCATAAAACCCGTGCGGAAGCAGCCATCAAATGGATTGAGAAATTAGGTGATTTTGGAAAAAGTGATTATGATGATAAAAATTTAGAATTAAAACTAAAACCAGATTATCAATGGTTTGGAGAAAATCGACATGATGAACTAATATATTTGTTGATTAGATTACGAACTGCGGACAGAACTGGAAAACATTTCCAAATGGGTTTTGCACCAAACGTTGGAAATCCAATTATCAAAAACGAAGCAGCTTATGCAGATTTTCAATATCCAGATGTAGGTTTTCGTCTCTTGTCTTTATACCGATATTGGAATATTATCCATTACTTTTTTCCATATAAACATTTGACGGACGACAAGTGGGATAAAGTGATGATTGATTTTGTTCCAAAATTTGTCAATGCAAAAAATGAGTTGGAATATAAATTGGCGTTGCTAGAATTGATTGGAAAAGTGCAAGACACCCACGCTAATATTTGGATGCAAGATGATGCATTGAATGAGTTTTTTGGAAATAATACCTCTGCCGTAAAAATTAAAATGGTGGAAGAAAAAGCCATGGTAGTTGATTTCCACGATGACGAAAAAGGAAAAGCAAGCGGTTTAAAAATTGGCGACATAATCACAACAATCGAGGGTTCACCAGTTGAAAGTATTATCGAAAAAATGCTACCTCACTTGCCCGCTTCTAACTACCCTACTCAATTGAGAGATGTCGCAAGAAAACTTTTGCGAACCAATAAAAAAGTTTTGGACATTACTTATTTGCGAAGCGGCAAAGAAAATAACACTACTCTTACAACTTATCCAACTACTGAAATTAAAACTTGGAAACGTTCTGATAAAAAATCTTGGGAAGTGATGGATGGCGATATTGGCTACATTTATCCAGGTACAATTAAGGATGGAGACATTGAGGATATGAAGAAAAATTTATTGAGCAAAAAAGGAATTGTGATTGATTTGAGATGTTATCCTTCGAAGTTTATGGTTTTTGATTTTGGAAACTTCTTGTCGCCTGAAGCTAAACCATTTGTAAAATTCACCCTCGGAACTCTAATGAAACCGGGGAATTTCAGTTTTGGACCTAATTTATCAGTTGGTGGAAATGACAATGGAACTTACCAAGGAAAAGTCGCCATTCTAATCAATGAAGAAACTCAAAGTCAAGCTGAATACACGACGATGGCTTTTCAAACTTCACCAAATAATAAAGTTTTTGGTAGTACAACTGCTGGAGCAGATGGAAATGTTTCGGCAATTATTTTGCCTGGAAAAATACGAACGATGATTTCAGGAATTGGCGTTTACTATCCTGATGGAACAGAAACGCAGCGAGTTGGAATTGTTCCAGATGTGGAAGTGAAGCCGACGATAAAAGGTGTGACAGAAGGGAGAGATGAAGTTTTGGAAAAGGCTTTAAAATGGATTAAAAAGTAAAATTAAAGATAAATGCGTGGCATGGTTTCAAACCGTGTCACGCTTAAATTTTAGCCCACCCTTCCAATTTCCAAGCAAAACAAACCCACG
>CAJQQY010000402.1 GCA_905480595.1 uncultured Saprospiraceae bacterium
AAAGAAATTGGCATGTATGTTCAAGGAAATGGAAAAACAGCATTTTTTGCTTCTGAAAGATTAACTGGAAATGGAGGTTTAGATATTTATACTTTTGAATTACCTGAAGAATTAAGACCTATTCCAATGGTTCATTTGGAAGGTTTTGTAACTAATGAGGAAACGGAAGTACCGATAGCAACAACTATTAACATTAGTAATTCTGAAGAAAAATTCACAGCACAATCTGATGAAACTGGTTGGTTTTTCCTTTGTGTTCCTGGCAATAAAGGATACTCTTTCCAAATAAATGAAAAGGGTTACGATTATTTTATTGATGCCCAATTTTTGGATGCACAAGACAATACTTCAAATAATACAATCAAGTTACCATTAGTTCCTAAGAATAATGTAAAAACTGTAGCTGTTCGAAAAGGATCTCCAGTACGAGAAAAAAGAGTTCAATTTTTCTTTGAATTTGATTCATTTGAGTTAACTCAAAAAGCTGAATTGGAACTCAAAGAATTATCTAAATTGTTGAATCGTGAAAAGGACTGGAAGGTTGAAGTTGTAGGATATGCAGATAATAGTGGCTCTGCTAATTACAATAAAAAGTTGTCTGAGAAACGAGCAAAAGCCATTGTTTCATTTCTTTCTAAATATGGCGTTACAATTGATAAAGTAATCAAGACGGAAGGACTAGGATCAATTGCTAGTTCGCCAAATAACGACAGGAGTAGTCAAAGTAGACGGGTGGATGTGGTTTTAAGAAAATAAAATTAGCCACAGACTTTCAAAGACTGTGGCCAATTTTTATACCTTTACTTCTTCCTCAAAATTCACCTCAATTTGTTTCGAAGTTAAATCTTCCATTTTATCTCTTTCTCGAATCAAATAATCTTTCCCTTCAAAAATCATTACCTCAGCAGGTTTGTATCGAGAATTATAATTACTCGCCATGGAAGAACAATAAGCTCCAGCATTATGGAAAACTAAAATATCACCTTCTTGTATTTCATTAATTCTTCGATTTACTCCAAAGGTATCTGTTTCACAAATATATCCAACCACAGTATAAATTCGAGGTTTTGCATTCGGTTTAGAAACATTTTGGATTCGATGATAAGAATCATAAAACATTGGTCTAATCAAATGATTCAAACCTGAATCTACTCCTGCAAATACAGTTGATAAAGTTTGTTTCACCACATTTACTTTTGTAAAAAAGTATCCTGATTGGCTTACTAAGAATTTTCCTGGCTCAAACATTAAAGTCAACTCTCGCCCGTAATCAGCACAGAATTGATTGAATCGCTCCGATATTTTTTCACCTAAATCCTCAATGTCAGTTTCAATATCATTCTCTTTGTAAGGAACTTTAAATCCACTTCCAAAGTCAATATATTTTAAATCGGGAAAATCCTTAGCAATGTTGAATAAAATTTCTGCGCCCATCAAAAACACATTGGCATCCATGATATCAGATCCTGTGTGCATGTGAACACCTTCTACTTTTAAGCCTGTAGCTTCGAGTACTCTTTTAACCAAGGGCATTTGGTGAAAAGAAATCCCAAATTTAGAGTCAATATGACCTACTGAAATCTTCGAACTACCTCCTGCCATAATATGTGGATTGATTCGAATACAAACAGGAATATCTTTAAACTCCTGACCAAACTGCTCCAAAATCGAAATATTATCAATATTGATTTTTACTCCAAGGTCAGCAGCCATCTTTATTTCTTCCAAAGAAACTCCATTTGGCGTATAAATAATATCCTCTGGAGCAAATCCAACTTGCAAACCCAAACGAACTTCTTGAATCGAAACTGTATCTAATCCTGATCCTAACCGTTTAAAAAACTTTAAAACACTTAAATTAGTCAATGCCTTACATGCGTAATTTAACTTTACCTGTTTGACATCAAAAGCATTTAACAAGCGATTATATTGTCGCTTCATTACGCCTGTATCATACACATATAATGGACAATCATATTTTTTACAAAGTTCCAGAGGGTCTATCCCTCCGTCAAAAAGATAACGGTTACCTTCGAGATTCATTTCTGATGGTTTTAAAAATTAAAAAATCGTTATTTAAAAATGAGATTTATTTGGTAAGGTCTAAAGAAGCGCAAAGATAGCATCTAATCTTATTTTTTATAAATAAATAAAAAGAAAAGAATTAAAAGGATACACCAAAAATTGATGGAATCACATCTATATAAATAGAAAATCAACAATGATGGAAAAGATAATGATTCTATTTTTTTTTATTCTTTCGAGTACTTCAACAAGCGCTGAATTAGAACCTACTACAGTTTCAGAAATGATAGAGAAATCAGATTTAATTTTTCATGGGAAAATTACAAAAATCATAGATGATAATATTGAAGTTACTATCATCAAAACCGTAAAAGGAAAATTCTTTAAGAAAAAAATTAAAATAAAACAGTTTCAAAATTGGTTATGTGGTTTCAGGTATCAACCTTATGAGGTAGGACAACAAGAACTTTTTTTTATACAAAGAGATTCTAAAGAGAATATTTGGAAAATAATGGGTGGAGGTGATGAAGGGGAAATACCAATTATTAATAATGTTCTTTATTTTAAATCTGCTTTTTCTTATTGCAGTCAACCAACTGGTAATGGAATTCTTAAACTTAAAAATGGAGAAAAGATTTACGGATTTACTTTTGATCTTAAAGAAGCTAAAAAAGGAATTTCGTTATATTTACAAAAGGAAAAAGAAATCAAAGCAAAATTTTTAGATCAATCTATTCTCGATTATTATCCAAAAAACAAATTTCTTCTTGAAATAATAAATGAAATGATTTGTGATTATAGTAGAGGTTTTACTGAAGAAGAAATTGCAAAAAGAAAATTTCGTGAATAAAATTTATAATACTTTTTGGATCAAAGAAAAAACATCTCAATAATTTACGCTTGATTTTCAATGATTCAAAATTAGAAAAACCAATTAGTCGAAACCAAAATTAGTTCACTCGAAAAATACCAATGTGACTGAACAAGAAATTATACAAGGTTGTCGAAAGCAGGATCGTCAAGCGCAAAAGGCGCTCTACGATAAGTATTCTCCAAAGATGTATGGAGTCTGCAAACGATATTTAAAGAACCATGAAGACGCGGAAGACGTTTTAGTGGAAGGGCTTTTTAAAGCTATGTCGAAAATTGATATGTTTAAAGGAAACGGAAGTTTCGAAGGTTGGATTCGACGAATAATAGTTAATGAATCATTGATGCACTTGAGAAAAAATAATAATTTCAAGATGACGGTGGAAATTAGCAATATTGAAATTCAATCATTTATCACTATTCAAGATGAATTAGAAGCTCAGGACATTTTAGATCTTTTGGATAAATTACCAACTGGCTATCGAACTGTTTTCAACTTATATGTGGTGGAGGGATACAAACATCGAGAGATTGCTGAACAACTAGGAATTAGCATTAACACCTCAAAATCACAATTGATTTTAGCAAAGAAAAGATTACAAAAATTAGTGCGAGAAAATCAAATCCCAGGTGTTGGTGGAGTTTTATTATTATTTGTAAGTTCATTGTTAAGTTTGTTTTAGACCAAAAATTATGATTAAGTATTTTGTTTTATTTTTTGCAAGTTTAATGTTATGGAGTTGTGGTAGAAGTTATTCTAAAGTTGGAGCAACGTCCTACGAAGGCCAAAAAGTAAAAAGATATGATGATGGCTATATCACTCAATCGCTTTTTACAGATAAGGAAAGTACCATTTCAGAAGAAGATATTCAGCGACTGTTAAATGGTAAAATCCAAATTCCAGACACCGTTCGAATTGCCATATTAAACATGAATTCAACTTTTTCCAATTATAATCGATATGCGTGGAACAACGAAGAAGAAATGCGAACTCAACGAAATCAATTTGAAATTTTAAAAACGAAACTAGAAAGCACGGGCAGAACAAAAAAGGTTTTTTTA
>CAJQQY010000403.1 GCA_905480595.1 uncultured Saprospiraceae bacterium
TTAGGTTAAATGATTTATGAAACTCAAGTTAAATCTTATAGCGTGAAAATTCCATATTAAAATTACTTTTAACCTAATTTTAATAGATTAGCTGTTTATTAAAAACTAAAATTCCATCATTTCGTTTTTATTTAAAAGAAAAAGTATTTAGAAAAGTGAATAGGAAAAAAGAATCAAGCAATTATATTAAAAGAGAAATTTTGGTCATTTTGATTTTTTATATTTGCATTTTTTCTATAGAATAAAATAGAAAATAATTTTTCTAAAAAGGTAAACATCCGATGGCAAAAAGACAAAGCGCAAAAAATTTTGGAGCATACATTGATCGAACGATAAAAATTATTCGGCAAAATTATTTGAAAGCCTTCAAAGAAATTAATGTGGACTTGACGACAGAACAATGGGTTTTGCTGGATAGCTTGCATCAATCAGATGGGATTTCACAAAATGAATTGGCGAATGGGAGTTTTAAAAATGCGCCAACTGTGTCAAGAATCGTTGATTTATTATGTAAAAAAGGCTTGACGGAACGTAAAAGGTTCGAATCAGATAAAAGGCGTTATAAAGTTTTTTTAACCAAAAAAGGAAAAGATACGTATAAGAAAACGAAACCAGTTGTGGTTAAATTAAGGAAAAAGGGGTGGAAGAATTTAACAGATGAAGATTATGATTTCTTTTTAAGAATCATGAATCAAATTTTTGAAAACTTTGAGGAGAAAAAATAAAGTAATTCTCCTAGAAAAGAAATATATTTGCCATGGCAACTATTGCTATAGCAACTAATTTATTATTTATTGTCAAAAAACATTTCAATCATGTCAGATGTAAATTTAGAATTACCTAAAGTATATAATGATGCGGCGGATTTTATGCCGATCAATGGAACTGATTATTTAGAATTATATGTGAGTAATGCGAAACAAGCAGCTCATTATTACAAGTCTGCTTTTGGTTTTCAATCATTAGCTTATTCAGGATTGGAAACTGGAAATCGAGAAACTGAATCTTATGTAGTGGTTCAAGATAAAATTCGAATCGTTTTGACTTCTCCGCTTCGAAGTGGATCTGATATTGGAAGACATATCGATAAGCATGGAGATGGTGTGAAAGTAAATGCTCTTTGGGTAGATGATGCAACTTATGCATACAATACGGCCATGGAAAGAGGGGCAAAATCATTTATGGAACCTGAAGTAACTGAAGATAAAGATGGAAGAATTGTTCGATCTGGAATTTATTCTTACGGAGAAGTAGTTCATATTTTTGTAGAGCGAAAAGACTACAACGGTATCTTTTTACCTGGTTTTGAAAAATGGGAAACACGTTACAATCCAGAATCTGTTGGGTTGAAATTTGTCGATCACATGGTCGGAAATGTGGAATTAGGTCGAATGAACTACTGGGTAGATTTTTATGAAAATGTAATGGGATTCACTCAGATCTTATCTTTTGATGATAAAGATATTTCGACTGAATTTACTGCATTAATGAGTAAAGTGATGAGTAATGGAAATGGTCGAATTAAATTTCCAATCAATGAACCTGCTGCTGGGTTGAAAAAATCTCAAGTAGATGAGTACTTAGAATTTTATGAGGGAGAAGGTGTTCAGCACGTAGCAGTTGCAACAGATAACATTGTGAAAACGGTTACTGCATTGCGAGATAGAGGTGTAGAGTTTTTGAATATTCCAACTTCTTATTATGATGTATTGGAGGAGCGCGTTGGAAAAATCGATGAAGATATTGATTCATTAAAAGAGTTAGGAATTTTAGTAGACCGTGATGATGAAGGATATTTGTTGCAGATTTTCACTAAGACAATTCAAGCTCGACCAACGATGTTTTTCGAAATTATTCAAAGAAAAGGAGCGACTTCTTTCGGAAAAGGAAACTTCAAAGCTTTGTTTGAAGCGATAGAGAGAGAGCAGGAGTTGCGAGGAACTTTATAGAAAAAACGTAGTACAGTTTTATAAAAACAAAAATCCGTCAATTGAGTTAATTCAGTTGGCGGATTTTTATTGTATGCTGGTATGTAGCTGGACTTTTCAAGTCCACTATAAAAAGGACTGGACTTGGAAAGTCCGGCTACGTATAGAAATTACTCGACTAAGTGATCTTCCAAATCTAAATCATCTTTCACCACTTCATATTCACCATAGATATATTCATTTTCTCCAAAAGCAAGAATAGGGAAGAAGATAAAAGGAAGAAAAAATAACCCAACTGAAAAAGCAGTAGATCTTCCGAAAGCTTTTGCCATACCATTTGTGATGGTAGCTAATGCTATGAAATTTATAATTGGAACAAAGAATAATAAAACTAATGATCGTTCTTTTTTGACGATATCACACATGATGACTAAATTATAGATTGGGATTAATGCATGCCATCCTTTTTCACCCGCTCTCCTAAATATGCGCCAAAATGAGGCATAAGTTAATACTATAATTCCTTGAAGAACATTAGTTAGTATTCCAACTAACATCGTAATGGAATAAGATGAATCTTGAAACAATCTAGCTAAATTTTCATCTGAAAATGAGCGATAATAAAGCATCCCATAATTGACCAGAATTGGAATTGTTACCATTATTGCAAAGTATCCAAAAACAGAACCTACTGAAATTTTATGTTCATTTGATCGACTAAGATCTCTAATTCCTAATCCAAGAATTAGTAAATATCCAAATAAGGAAATCAATGGAATCACTATCGAAAACCACGAATTTCTATAAGGCGACATTGTACCTAATCCATTATTTTGCATTAAAAATAAAATGAGGTAATTGGTCAAATAATTTAATGCGAGTAAAGCTACTAACCACTTTGCGGTAATCTTTAAAAAATTATCAGGCATAAGAAATTCTTTATTTTAATATTAACAATCCAGTTAATGGACTATGCATTTTTTTTAGAAAAAGTAAATGCAAAATTATTACAAATTAATCTTATCCATTTAAAGTATTCAAATTACAATCTGCATAAAAACCTAAATCCTTATCACACAGTAATTTTGTAAAAAAAGCGATTTGTCCAACATGGTAAGAAAAATGCTCTGTGATATGAATTATGATACTAATTCCTGTATGATCAAATCCTTGTACTTTTCGATTTCGAAGGAGTTCAGTATCAGGAATATTTTCAATCATTAGAATTGCTTTGGCAGTAACGGTTGTAATTTTTTCTAATAATTCTTTTTTGGAAAAACCGCCAGGAGCAGAAAATTCTAGATCACGTTGTCGCTCGTCTTTTTCATTTCCCAAACTTGAGTGAGCATATTGAGTAATATTCCCACAGAGATGTAAAATCAAATTTCCAATGCTATTGGTATTTGCATTTGGTTTTTTCCAGACTTGTTCTTCAGATAACTGTTGAAGACATTTTTCGATTCGAGGAGGATTGAGAGAGAGATAATAAATACTTTGTTGGATGAATTCTTTGGAGATTTTCATTGAGAGGAAAAGTTATCTTTATTTTTAAAAATTATAATCTCAACTCTTCGATTAAGTTGTCGGCCTTCAAAAGTTTTGTTGTCAGCTTTAGGAGCAAGTTCGCCTTTTCCGATGACTTCTGAGAAAGTATTTTTAAAAAAAACATAACGATTTAAATAATTCTGGACAGCAGTTGCTCTTTTTTCAGAGAGCTTTTGATTGTATTCTATTGATCCCATATTGTCAGTATGGCCGAGGTATTGTATTTTTTCAGGGTTCAAATATTGAATTTGAAGAGCGAAACTATCTAGTTTGTTTTGAAATTCATTTTTGATTTGAATATCATCAAAACGAAAAGCAACTAAAGGAACTTCAAAAACTAAAGTATCTTTTTCGTTCCAATCTCGATTTGGGAAAACTGGTTTTAATACTTCAGCTGTTTCTGTTTTTTCAATCGAATCATTTTCAATTGGTTTATCGAAAAAGTTTTTATTCCAAGTTTTTTCATTTCGTTCTTCAGGAGATTGATCGACTGAAATTTTATTAGTGTGTCGATAATCTTGATCGTATAATTTTTCTTTTTGAGTTAAATACTCAGGACAAAGTTCTTCATTTTTGTCCAATGGGATTAATTCAATATCATCTATCAACATCACGATGTCTCCTTTTTTATTCCGTTCTTTTCGGGATGCTATGATTTCTTTTTTTGAAAAATAACCGATGGTTAAAAATTTCTCTTTTCCAGTTGCTTTATAAATGGATTGTACTTTTCTCCAACCAGAAGTTTGATTTAATGACATTTCTTGCTCAAGGGTGAATTCTAGATTAGGTTTAAAATTGAGTGGATTTTTTTCACCAGCAATTAACTCTTCTTCTGAAAATAGGACCTCAACTAGGTATTCTTTTCTATCAAAATTATTTAGAAAAAAAGAAAGTTGGTAGTCCTTTCCTTCTAGGAGTGGGCATAAAATTTTAGTGTACAAATAAACTCGACGAGCTAAAGGATGGTAGAAATTTTCAACTACGATTAACTCAGAAATTTTTCCATTATGAGGAACTCTCAAAGCTTTATCAGTTACGGTTAAATCGAAGGGAGGAATTCTAAACCAGGCTTCTGGGGCACATTTTGCACCATATTCTTCACATTTATTGATGTCCTCAAAACCTGGATTTGCCAGGAAGTTTTGACTGAAAAGTGAAGTTGAAAATAGTAGAAAGAAGATAAAACCCGATTTTTTCATAACGTCGAAAAAGAAAATAGTTTTGAAGTTAAATTCATTCAAAATCAATCACTTAAATATAACGCTAAGAATAGAGAAGGAAACATATTTTAGTAAAAAAAAAGGTTTGCAAACTCCGTAAAGAATTTAGCAAACCTTCTTTTTTAATCAAAATATCTAAATGCAGTTGATATTGAATTTTAACTATTTCAATTTAGCAAGAGTATTTTTGATTCGCTTCATTGCCTCTGTTAATTGCTCTTCACTTGCAGCATATGAAATTCTAAAGCAATTTTCATCTCCAAAAGCAGAACCTGCAACCGCTGCAACGTGTGCATTTTGCAATAAATATTCACAAAATTCAACTGAGTTATTGATCGTAATTTCTCCATCAGATTTTCCATAAAAGGAACTGATATCAGGGAAAAAATAAAAAGCTCCTTGTGGATTATTCGTTTTTACTCCTGGAATTTCATCCAATAAAGATTTTACTAAATCTCTTCTTTTTAGAAATGCATCTTTCATCTTATGAGTAGGTGCTAAGTCAGAAGTGAGCGCGTGAGCACCAGCCATTTGACCAAATGCAGTTGCTCCACTTGTGAATTGACCTTGGATTTTTGCACATGCCTTGGCAATCCAAACTGGAGCACCAATATATCCTAATCTCCAACCTGTCATTGCAAATCCTTTGGCAAATCCATTGACAGTTACCGTTTGATCTTTTACATTCTCGAAAGATCCAATGCTGACATGCTTGTCTGTGAAATTGATATATTCATAAATTTCGTCAGATACAATTGTGATGTTTTCATGTTGAGAAACGACATCAGCAATGTCTTCTAATTCTTCCTGAGTGTAAACTGAACCAGTCGGATTACATGGTGAAGAAAACAAAACCATTTTGGTGTTTTCAGTAATTGCATTTTTTAATTGGTCGCCAGTTACCTTAAAGTCTTTTTCAATTCCTCCACTTACAGGAACAGGAGTTGCTCCCGCCATTTCTACAATAGCATAATAGGAAACCCAATATGGAGCTAGGATTACAACCTCGTCTCCTTTGTTTAATAAAGCCAAACAGAGATTTGCAATAGACTGTTTTGCTCCATTAGAAACTACAATTTGATTAATGTCAAAATCCAAATTGTTGTCACGCTTGAACTTTGTAACAATAGCTTTACGTAATTCAACTAAGCCTGGGACTGGAGTATATTTAGTATACCCATCTGCCAAAGCTTGAACAGCTGCATCTTTAATATGCTGCGGTGTATCAAAGTCTGGTTCGCCCAAACTCAAACTAATAACGTCATGGCCTTGAGCTGCTAAATCACGAGCCATCTGTGCCATTTTGATGGTAGCAGATTCGGACATTTGCAGAACTAACTGCGAAAGATTTTGAGTTATTGTAGAAGACATTTTATTAGATGTTTTATGAATTGATTTTTGAAAAAATTAATACAAAAGTAGTGGTTTTATCCAACTAAGGTATTTATTTTTTTAGGTTTTTACAATGGGTAATTACGCAGAAATAGGGAAGAGGTTGCTTTTAGGATTTGAATATTCAATAATGAACAAGGGATAACCAATTTCGAATTATTGGGTACTTAATATTTCTTGTTCGATATTGGAATTTCTAAAAAAAAACTCTCCAGGAAGAAATCCTTGGAGAGTCTTTTTTGAAAATATTTTTTTACCAAAACGGATAAGGAAATCCGTTCTACAATTTCATCACTCGTTTTACAACCGAGCCATTATCAGTTACGATTCGTAATAAATACATTCCGCTACTCCAACTTTTTTGCATTGGAACTTGGAATAAATGGTTGCCTTCGGAAAGTTGTCCTTTGCTTTGACTCATGATTTTTTGACCATGAAGCGTGTGCATTTCGATTATAACATTTTCCGTTTTTCCTAAATCAAATTCAATATTTAAGTATTCTTGAAATGGATTAGGGAAGGCTTTAAAATTAAGAATATCACTTCCAGCTAGTTCAGAAACATTGGTTTCACATTCTGTTGTGAAGGTAGTAGAGACGAATCCACTAAGTGAAATTTCACAAATTGATCGTACTTCTAATTCGTAATCAGTACATGGATTCATATCGAAAAATTCAAATTCGAGTTCCGTAGTTGAGGCAGAAGTCCAATCGGTAGTTCCTAGTTCTCGATATCGAATTTCATAACTAATCGTGTTAAAGGGGCCATCCCAAATTGCGCTAACACCATATAATTGAGGAGTTACAGTTAATTCATCTGGTTTACCACAAGGAATTCCAGGAATAAAAAATGCAGTTACTACATCTTCCATTTCCATAGCCACTTCAATTGCTGTAGCAAATTCATCAGGGCCAAAAGATTGGTTAGCTACTTCCCAATGATCAAATAACCAATTTACTGCTGGTTCGGCAGTTAGTTCTACATCAATGCCTCCAAAATAATCTCCAACATATGGGAATTGATCAGGAATAAAAGTGTTGACTCTTACTTTATTAGGTGAGTTGGAAGGTTCAATATTTACTGTCAAAGGATAAGGTCCAGTCACATCATAACAATCAACAATTCCTTGGTCGATATTACCACATCTAGTCAAAATAAAATCTTTCAAGGTTTGGACATTATCTTGCCAATCATCATAAGAGTCTCCACCATTTCCCCAACGATCGATATGTCGAGTCATTTCAGGTTCAATTACACCAATCATACTATCTACCAATCCAATCATATAATCACATGTAAAGAATGAATTATTCATATCTGCATAGCGATTGATATAGAGTTGTCTGAAATCTTCATTTTCATAGAGTCTAGTAAATATCTCAATATGACCTTCAAAGTCAGAACCAATCAATTCTACATTACAAGGATCTGCATTTGCTGAGGTATTTGGAACTCCAGTATAATTAATATAATGTCCAAAAGTCGCATCTTCATCCCAAAGAATATATCTCCATTTTTGGGCTCCACCATCAGGGTTTCGACCACGCCACCAGGCTGTATTCCAATTTAGCCAATCCGCACTTACGATATGTGCATGTAATAAAACATAATCAATAAGACTTAATACTTCTAATTGATCTTCTACAAAGGCATAATTGGCCGCATCAGTCATATCATTATTAAAAACGAAATCTCGCATGGTATCCCAATCATCTCTACTTCCATATTCTTCCCAAGTTCCGCCCCATGTTTTTATGAAATCAATCCATTGTTTTCCTTGGTCATAATAGTAATTAGTAAAATCATGATCGTCTACTTTTTCTCTCATATCATAAACTCCCCAATATTCTCCATTAACATAAACGACACAAAATTTAGAAGTTCGTTCGTCCATTTCCATATCAGCTAATTGTGATAAAGTGTGGACATATGCATCTCGAATGTGAGCACCATTTTGAGATTGGTAATTATCGTTGGCAGCGGCTTTGAAAATTAATCGTTGGTATTCTGTTCTATCTTTTTGTTCAAAAATTTGTCCAGAGACATCATCATCATAACCAGTTTGATCTCTCATAATCCAATCAAATCCTCTTTGAGAATAAGCCCATGAATCATTTCCGTGTTTGTTGTATTCTCCTTGTCCTTCATCCACTTCATTTCCCTCTTCATCAAACATCTCAAAATAGCCTAAGGGTGCAGTTTGATTACCATTTAATAAGTTATTGATTGCTTGGCCTCCTGAAACAGAAATAACTGGAACTGAATGATCTTCATCAATGAAATAAGTATTGGTAGTAATAAAACTAGGAAGAATATTAGAGTTATCACTAAAAGCTGTTGCTCTCAAAACAGTTGTGTTAGAGATGCTAATTTCACTTGAGTAAACTGTGGAAGTATTAGTTGGACGACTACCATCTGTAGTATAACGTACCGTTGTATTAGCAGGAACGGTAATGCTTACATTTACTTGACCTGAGTAAAATCCAGCAACTTGTGAAAAGGTTGGCTTTTCAGCATAACTTTCGTAGATCGTTCCATTAGCATTTTCAGGAGTTGGGTTAATGCTTATTCCCCAGTTACCATTAGTATCTTTTCCATAAGAATGATGGATTTGATTTGGGACGGTAATCTCATTAAAATCTATCACAGTTCCACTTGGATCAGCGAGAACTATATCTTCACTATTTCTAGTTTGAGTAATTCTAAAACCAGTATGTAGATCTCCGGCAAATTCTCCGTCCAGGCCAGAACACCAAAAAATTAAGTATTCCCCTGCACCAATTGAAGTTCCCGATGGAATTTCCCATTTATCTGGATTCCCTAAACGATCACTTAAAAAATAACCACTTATATCAACAGTTATACTTCCTTGATTGTGTAATTCTATCCAATCATCATTATTATCATTAAAACTGGTGAAATCTCCTTGATTAGCAGCTGAAAACTCACTAATAACAACTTGTGCTTGAAGATTTATTCCTAAAAACATCAAAAGCAAAAAGGAGAAAAGACTAGAGATTTTTTGAAAAGAGTATAAATTATGGGTCATATTGAAACAGGTTTTAAACGTCAAATATTTTTATTGTAATATTAATAAAAAACCTAGAGATAACTTTCTTTATAATTATCTTAAAATAAGATTTGTCGCACGATACGCATTGGAGAATATTCGCTCTACATATCAAAAAAGGAACTATCAAATCAATTGATAGTTCCTTTTTGTGAAATTTCTATAGAAAAACTTTATTTAGTTACATCCTAATTCAGATGCGGCTAATGGATCATTGAATGGGAAACAATTTCCAGAAGGTAAACTTTCCGGTTCGTATCTTTTTAAGTTAGGATCATGTAAACCATTTTCTAAAAATGCTGAAATTGCATTGACTTCATTCTCAGTTAAATTTAATGGTACAAAGTCATCTGCTAATTGCGAACTTGGAACTGTAGAGTTTTCAGCTATTCCATTATTTTTATACGCTACCACTTCTTTGATACTTCTAAAACTAGCCCCATGTCCTAAAAATGGAGAATCCGCTAAATAATATAACTGTGGAACCTTGAATTTATAATTATCATTACCATTTTTGGTAAAACTACCACGACCTAAATTTTCTCCAGCAGTACTGCTTGTTTTAAATGTTTCTTCAGGACATTCATCTAAATTATTCATTCCATAACCATGAAACTCCATTTTGTTCAACGCTGGTCCATTATGGCAATTACCACAATTTGCTTTTCCAAAAAATAAAATAGCTCCTTCTTTTTCTATATCTGTTAAAGCTAATTCATCGCCACGTAACCATTTTTGGAAAGGTGCTTCATTGGCTAATAAAGTCCTTTCGTAGGCAGCAATAGCAAGGCCTGCATTTTTTATCGTGTATCTTTCAGCAATATCGATAGTTGAAAAAGCTTGATCAAATAAATCTTGATAAGCTGGATATTTTGTGAAAAATTCAGGGTTAACATTCATTCGATGAACAGCTAAACCTGCAATAGCTTGGGTTTCTAATCCTTCAAATCCTAATTTATTCGTTTCTTTTGGAGTATCGACAGTCCATTCACTTTCAGTTCCAACATTTAGACTTGTTGCTCCAAATTGACCATTCCACAACATCACTTTTTGAAAAACGCCATTCATAGCTGTGGGAGTTCGAATGGGTTGTACATCAAGCTCAGAACCTTCGTATAATGCTCCTTTTACTCTTCCTTCTCCATTTACTCCAAAACCAATTCCACCTTCCCCAATTCCTTGAAATCGACCTGCTTGAAATCCAGCTGAGGCAAAATGGCAAGATGCACAAGAATATGTTCCCTCTGACAATTCTTTCATAGGATTGAGTGCCAGACCAGTTTCATGATATAATAACCTACCTAAATCTACTTTATTGGTAGTAATTGGATTGTTAGGATCTTGTGGGATATTTGTAAAATCATTGCTTTCTGGAAGTACAAAATGGCTGGTTCCAACTCCATTTGAGGCAGTTGTAAGCATTTCAGTTAAGTCA
>CAJQQY010000404.1 GCA_905480595.1 uncultured Saprospiraceae bacterium
GGGTATATTCGCTAAAACTGGATCTGTATTATCCTCTACTGTTATCAATTGTAACTCTACGGTTTCATTTCCACATGAATCTGTCGCTGTCCATGTCCGAGTAATTATATATGGACAGCCACTTGTCTGAATTTCTGAAAATCCAATATCCATACTTGGAGTACAGTTATCACTTACCGTTACAGTCGCAACACTTGGAATTGCATCACACTCAACGGTAATATCCAAAGGAACGTTTGCAAAAACTGGTGCAATTGTATCAGTAATAGTAATCACTTGAATTGCAATCGTATCATTATTACATGCATCCGTTGCAGTCCAAGTTCGAGTAATTGTATAGGGACATCCTGTCGAAACTACTTCATCTAATGATATGATCGTCGTATCCGAACAATTATCTCCTGCTGTAATTTCAGGGTAAATAGGTAAAGGTTCTCCACAAAGAATTATAGTATCATTTGGAACAAAAGAGAAGGTCGGTGCTTCCAAATCTCCAACTGATATGGTTTGTGAAGCTGTAGAAACATTTCCACAATTATCCGTTGCTGTCCATGTTCTTATTAATGTAAAATGATTTTCACATCCACCTTCAACTCTTATTTCATCCACCTCTAACTCAACATCATCATCACAAACATCTGTTGCATCAGGAATTTGAACAGGATCAAATAAAGTCACAACATGTACTGCATCAATTAAGTTACCTAAAGTAATATTCCCTGGTGCGCCTTGTATTGCTCTGAAAAGAAAAACTGAATTATCTTGCCCTGTAGGAATATCATAATCAACAGTATGAACTTTCCAACCTGAAGTATCCGAAGCTGTAAAAGTTCCTAACCAAGTTAAATTATTTAAATCTGATCCTGCGTAAACAGCCATTATATCATCCGAAGAATTACTTCCAGCCATTCGTTTATGATGTGCAAAACTAATTTGTAAAGTTGTTGTTGGAACCGTACAAAATTCTTGATAAAAATCTCCATTAGTATTACTATTTAACTCCGCATGATAATCTCCTTCATATGAATCCGTACCATTTACACAACCACTTTTTTGTATTTCTATTGCACTACTAGATGCAGTTGTACTCCATCCATTTACAGTATTCATATTTTTGTATGCCCAACAATTAATTTCGGTATTTTCTTCAAAATCTCCATTCGTAAATGATTGCAAACAGTCTACACAATTAATTTCTACATCTGCTGGTACATTAAAAATTACAGGAGGTGTATTATCTACAATGTTTACAATCTGAGTAAATGCTAAACTATCATCTCCACAGAAACTAAATGTCTTCCAAACTCTTTCGAGTATATAGGAATTATTAGCACACTCTCCTCCATTACTTGTAATCGTCTCTTCAAATTCCCAATTCATACATCCATCACTAACAATTGGAACTGGTGGTTCTGGAATCGCTTCATTACAAGTTATTGTAATAGTATCTTGAGTATTCCCTACCAGAGTTAAACCTCCTCCACTACAGATATAAAATTCTAAACAAACTTCTTGAACAAGACCTTCATCATTTTCTACCGTAACAGTTATTACATCTATTCCTGTAAAATTCGTAGATGGTATATAATCAAAACATAAGTCAGAAGTAATATTTACACTTCCTGTATTTGGAGAGGTAGCTATATTTGTAATTGTATTGTTACCACTACATGTTTCCACATCCAAACAATGATTTAAAACAGTTCCTGCACAAAGGCTATCTACAAAATAATAAGTAGTTGGCAAGTCTAATTCTGGCTCGTAAATTTTTATTTCTTCTTTAAAACTAGAAAGGAAAGTGTAGCTTCCTGAAACATTTTGAATCCCAGCAATCAAGGCCATTTGAAAATAACCATCTGACTCAACCACATTGTAATTTCCTATTACTCCATTTTGGAATGAGACAACAGAGTATCCTGTAAATCCAGGAATAGAACTCGTCGTTCCAACCAATGAATAAGTATTTCCATTCAAGGTCAAACTTGCCAATGATGCATCATCAATAATCACATATACTGACTGAACTTCTCCTCCTGAAAGCCTTGCAAACTCAATTTTCTTATCTCCTAAACATCCTGACACAGGTGGTAAAACTGCCATCCCTACTTCTGGTTCAACTGTTGACATCCCAGTAAAATGATAAACATAAGCTGGCTTAGAAGTTTGAATATAATGTGCATCCCCAAACGATCCTGATAATTCATATTCAAAATATCCACCTGCCTGAACTATCGCAACTGGAGTTGGATTTCCATCAATATAAACTTCTGTATTATCTTCATTTGGAACAATGACAATATAATTTTGATCATCATCACCTTCTCCTCGAATTGTAACATAATCAGTTCCAATATCACACGTTGGGATCAATTGATCTGCTCCTCCATCTGAATTTGAACTATTACAAATGTTAGTATTTTGCGAACCACTTACTACTGCTATTAGTTTATCAGATGTAACCAATGCACCACTTATGGTTAAGTTAGTATCAGCATCTCGTACTAAGTAAGTTTGTCCAGCATCCAAAGAAACTGAATGTGGGGTAGAAATTCCGCCTGCTAAATTTTGTAAAAATGAAAAATATACCGTTGTATTATCTTCAACTGCCATCACAGATATAAAGTGATTCTCATTCAAATTTGTATTTGGAGAACCACAAGTTTTAGTCTGACTTCCTGCTCTGAAAGATCTTCCTAATGCATCCTCTCCTTTGGCGGTATACATTAATTTATTAAAGAAACTATTTACTCGATAAGTTACTTGAATTGGAAAATCTGATTCGATAATTAATCCAATTTCTTCCTCCTCTGAGTTTTCATTTTCCGTTTGTAGAATATCTGAATTTAATAATACGATCGTTTCCGTACCACTTGAAACTGAAACATTTTGATTAAATGACGAACCATCTGCAGTTTGAATATTTACATTTGCATTTGGATAAAGTGTCGTAATAATTAATTCTGAAGGATTATTATAAGCACCCGCATTCATTTTCCAAACTGGTGGCATATGATAATATAAAAGACTATCACAGTCAGAAGTCTCCACTTCAAAACAAGCACAGTCAGAATCTAATCCATCAATTAATCCATCTCCATCATCATCGATTCCATTATCACAACATTCGCATTGGACAGTAATTATTTGGGTTTCAATAGTTTCATTTCCGCAATCATCGACTACAGTCCAAGTTCGAGTAACCGTATAATTATTATCTGAACAATCTCCTGTATTCGTTTGTGTACTTACCTCGTCAAAGACAATCGCTAAATCGTTATCACAATTATCACTTGCACAAATACCATCATCAGCAACTTTAGTTGCAAAAACTTGAGTTTCTGCTAAACTTAAAATTCCTGTTTTATCCAACTGAACTCTTACATATCGCCCAGTCGTATTAATATTAAATGTCTCAGAAACATTTACAGTAGGATCATAATAAAAATTAGAAACACCACTTTGAGCAATCGTAGTTGTCAAGTCAGTTGAAGTAAATGGATTATCTGAAACCAAAACATAAACTTTTGACAACCTGTTAGAACAACAATTTGTTCTGTTCCAAAGCACAATACTATCAATCGCTTCTACTTGTTCCAAATCAACTTCCCACCAAGGTTCAAAAGTATTTGAAGTATGTGTAATCGAACCACCTCCCCAATTTCCATTTGTATTTCCATCATTTGCTCTTGATGAAACTCCTCCATAAGCGGTATTTATTTGGCTGGACGTTTTCCCTAGAGCAACATTTTCAGTAAAAGTTGTACAATCAAAATTAGGAGCAGGTAAAGGATCTACACAATTCAATGTTATATCGGCAGGAATACCAACGAAGGTTGGTGCAATTATATCATCGACAGTAATTACTTGAATAATAGAATCTGCATTGCCACACTCGTCTGTAGCTACCCATTTTCGAGTAATCAAATAAGGACAACCTGTGGTAATTTCTTCTGAGAAAACTACATCAACATTGGGATCACAATTATCACTTGCAGTAATATTTTCGACTGAAGGAACTCCATCGCAATCAACCGTAACATCAGCAGGAACTCCCATCAAAACAGGAGCAATAGTTTCACAATCTCCTACCAATATCGAATCCATATTATTGGAAAAATCACATTCTCCAAGAGACGTGACTGGGAAGTCAGTTGCTAAATCTAAAGGCAAAGACAAACTTCCATCATCATTTCCAATTATGAATAAATTAAAAGGTGACGTTAAGCCAGCTACTGGAAGTGTCATTGTAAAATCAACTGAATCACCTGGAATTATCGCTGTTGAAAGAGAAAAAGTATCTACTAAGGTTCCTATACTTTCTGGATTCCCTTCATATACTGCAAAAGGAATTCCTGCTGGAAAACTTAAATCTCCTAAATTATAAAATCGAAGGTTGACTTGAATACTATCTCCCAAAACACATCCTATTGGTTCTACATTTAAAATATTCACATATACATCTGCAGCTGGAAAAACGGGTTCTCCTTCATTATTATATGGTCCAACTTGTCTTAAAAAACTATTCATTCGACCTGTTGTTCCCAAGGCTGGGGAACCTACCAAATGGTGAGCCTGCTGAACAGGAGGAACACTTAAATTGTCATTTATATTTGTGATAAAATAAGCATATTGATTCCAAACACCTCTAGTGGGAACCCATGGATAATCTTGCGATCTAAATGCAGTCATAAATCCATTTCTAGCATATCCATCACCACATGTACAAACAATTTCAGTTTCTTCATCATTATCTATATCCAATACAATAGGATATTCTCCTCCTGTTCTGGAACCACATGGAAAGGTAGAAAGGTTAGTTCCTGATACCCCCGATATAATTCTCAAATTATCTTCATCCCGATATACTACCTCTGTTAATCCATCCGCATTAAAATCAAATGAAGTTGCACCTGTCATTCCTGATCGATCTGTTGTAACTAAACTCCAAGCAACTCCTCCCGTTCCACTTATATCATATTGATAATCCTCAATTACTTGAAAAACAAAGTTTGCACAGACTCCAATTTCTGGTTTATTATCACCATCAAAATCTGCAATAGTAGCATTACTCGCACTTCGATACCATATAGTACTAATGTCTGCATCTGCAATTGTATGTACATTTCCAATCAATGCCTCTGTTTGCAAATCCCAAATATATACGTATGATCCATCTACATCTGTAGTCGTAATAACTGCATCTACATCGCCATCTAGATCATAATCTACAATAGATACTGGCCCATCTTGATGTCCAGGAGCAGAGGTTAATTCTCTTACAACCGTCATAGTTCCTGTAACCAAATCCACCGAATAAACTTGATTACCAGCTACTAATTCTAATCCAACACAATTAGTACAATCACCGTTATCCAAAGCATCAACTGCTACAGGGTTTGCATGATAATGCTCATGCGCATAAAAATCATAAATGTTATTCCCAATATTATTGGCACCTCCAGTAGCTAATCTTATTCCCGTAATGGCATCATAAATTTCATTTCCCACATAAATTTCAGCAAACCCATCTTGATTAAAATCTGCTAAATTCACCGCATAATTATCAGTAACAGTATTAAGAGGATAAGCTAATCCACATGCTACTCTTTGATCTGAAACCCATTGCAAATCAAAAGATCCTGTCCCTGTCCCTCCTAAATTAGTTCCAGCTGGATTATATTCATAGCATGCTATTCTTCTATAATCATCTACATCTGAATTTGCAATTATATAATAAATTTCACCATTGCCATCTTTATCTACATCTGCCATTGCCATACCTTTATTAAAAATATGCATCGGTTTAGAATCAAAAGTATATTTAGTAGTTCCATTTGATCCATCAATAATTATTATCGCATCATCAACATATGTAGTATTACCTCCCTTAAATCCAACAATTTCTACAGAGGATGGATCTCCATCTAAATCTCCACCAATAACTGGACTAAATGTATTTACACTATCAGTACTAACCCATTCCTGTTCAATATCAAAACTTGGAATCCCTGGTGGGAAATATTCACATTGAGGTTCGCATAATCCAAAAAAGTTGTTATCATCACATGGACAATCAGGGTCAAAAACATCTATCAATCCATCTCCATCATCATCTACATTATTATTACATATTTCTGTACTAGATGAATAAACCAAAGCTGTAACTGTTGCTGTTGTACAATTTGTTTCTGCACCAGCACCTAATGAAGTGATATCCAAATACCAAAAATCTAAAAATCCTCCCTCATAAAACTCTAAATCATAAATCGTTAAAACCCAATCTCCAACACTATTCTCTCCATCAAATGTTGATAATGGTTCAAAAGGTTGATTCATCCCTCCTTCATCTGGAGGACAAGGCATACTACCATATGTAACTCCACTTTCATCATCAAATCCTATATCAAAATTTTCATCATCACAATATTGATTAACCAATGTTACGACTGTTCCACTTGGACTCGTTAGAGTTATTGATAAATCTTCCAACCAGGTATGTTCTATGAAAAAATTCGCAACATCTACATCTGTAATTGTGCCCCCTGAACTTACCGTAATAGTTGAAGAAACTGTTGGAGTTCCGAATGGCGTAATTACTACATCTGTTTGGTTATCATAACTATTGGTCACTTCAGTAGGTGCTTCATCACATACTTCATATGTAAACTGATCTGTTCCTACAAAATATGGATATGGAGTATATGTAAATGTACCATCTGAATTTATCGAGACAGTTCCATTCGTAGGAGCAATTATTGGCGTGGTATTCAAAACTAAAACATCTCCATCTGGGTCACTATCGTTTGTTAATACGTTTCCAGAACCAGATGTTCCTTGCAGAACATTAATGGTATCTAAATTGGCAACCGGAGGATCGCCTGGTAAATTTATAATTGAGTTGTGCTCTGAAGAAATAGTAGGATTGGGAGAAGAGAAATACAAAACCCCCTCCACTATTTCAGCTTGCTCAGCTGGTGGATAGGATGTAGAACCAATAATAAATGGAAGCATCGATATCAAAAATAAAAATGTTCCTATTAATTTTATGATCCCAACCTTTTTATTTAAAATTAAATTGTAGAACCTAATCTGCATGCTTTTCCTTTTAGAAAAAATTTGTTTTCATTATTTTTAATTCAAGAGATAAGAAAAGCCTCTTTTTAGGTTGACTTATTTTTTTTGATTCCCTTTACTAAAAATCGAGCATTGAACGAATATCTTTTTGGGCTTCTTTTTAAGTTAGTTATCATCTTAATTTAGAGTTACGTTGGTCCGTTAATTTTTAAATACTTGTCGGTGACGATAATGCGAAATACTTATTAACCTCTTAGTAGAATGGTCAATAATGTATTAATTTGGAAGACTCGTGTAGTTTGGTAAATCAGTATGAAAAGTGAGAAATCTGATAGGATTTTAGGCTAAAAAAAAGAGCTGAGCTTCTTTTTCGAGGCCAAATCGTTTAATTTCTGGATGTAAGTAGGTAAATTTTGTCAATTTTTAACGTGCATAGATTATGCCAACCTACCCTAAAAAGGGTAGATTATGTATTACAAATAATAAAATTCTAATACTTCGGGAAAACCAATAGAAATAACACGTTTTTCAATCAAAATGGCTTTTGATTGATGACTTTTTAGAAGTAAAAGTTATTAACAATTTTACTTAAAATTCCTTTTATAATTTTTTGCTTGTTTTTTCAACAATTCATTGAGGTGAGGACTTACTTTTCCAGGTTTTCCATTCCCTATTTTGATATCATCAATTTGAACAACAGGCAAGGTTCCTTTTGTAGTACTTGACAAAAATGCTTCGGTTGCATTCTTCAAATCTCGAACAGTAATATCTTTTTCAACCACTTTGTAATGCTCTTTAGCTAAAGTCATTACTCGCTTTCGGGTGATGCCTTTCAATACATGAGTTGTAGGCGTAACAATCGTTTTATCTTTTTTTACAATGAAAAAATTAGAACGTGAAGACTCCGAAATTTTCCCATCCCAATAATATAAAACGTCCGTTGCTCCTGCTTTTTTCAAATCATTTGCCATCCGAATTGGCTCAATATAATTAGTCGTTTTCACAACTGCAGAATGTCGAAAATGCTCATGCAACATCAATTTCACACCTTTGGCAAAAATCTTTTTTGATGGAACCTTAAAATGATTTAACAAAATAATCATGTTTGATTCCTTCGCAGGCAAATAACCATCTGCTGAATATCCTCCAGTCAAAATGATTTTCATTCCTCCATTTTTAAATTCATTTTTCGCAATCAATTTCATCACCAATACTTTCAATTCTTCCACAGAGTAACCTAACTTCAGTCCCATCTCTTTGGCAGAATTTTGAAATCGAGTCATATGATCTTCTATAAAAAGAGGAATTCCATTTTCCACTTTTAGGAAATCAAAAATTCCATAACCACGTAGTAAACCTAAATCCGTAACTTGTAATTTCGCATTTTTAGCTAAAACGATTTTTCCATTGACGCAAAAATAATTTGGCATATTTTGATGTTTTACTTTTTTCGAAAAATGTACTCCTTCATTCAAGTCAAAAAGTTGCATTTATGAATTGAATGCAAGACTTTAAAACTCAACCCCGTTTTAAAGTGGGTTTCGTGGTCAAGGAAAAGTTAGAAGTTAAACGACCGAAGGGAAGTGCATTTCTAACTTTTCCTTGACTCAAAACACGAAATCTATTTTAAAACTCAAATGAGTAGCAAATTAAAAAACAATTATGAATCTATCTGCCCTTCCAAAAAATATTTCATTCCTTTTTATGATTTGTCTTTTTTTAGGCACAAGTTTTCGATCAAAAAAGGATTTGGCGAACACGACTCAAAAGAAAATTCCTACTTCTGTCGAAGAGTTTATAGAGGGTTCAGAAATCTTTGGAAATAGCTTTACTGGCTTTGCATTGTACGACCCAAAAAAGGAAAAAATGCTCTATCAGCATGATGCGGATAAATATTTTACTCCTGCTTCTAATACTAAAATTTTTACGCTGTACACCGCTTTAGAAATTTTAGGAGACTCAATTCCTGCTTTAAAATATATTGTGAAAAATGATTCGCTTATCTTTTGGGGAACTGGAGACCCTTCTTTCCTTAACTCACAAACACCTGATAATCAAATAGTTACTGACTTCTTAAAAAATAGAAAAGAAAAATTATTTTTTGCCTCCACAAATTTCCAGGATAAGAGATTTGGCGCAGGTTGGGCTTGGGATGACTTTACATATGGTTATCAATCAGAAAAATCACCTTTTCCCGTTCATGGAAATTTAGTCCGTTTTGAAAGCAAAATGGATGGAGATGGAATCAATATTTCTCCAAAACCATTCGAGTCTCTCGTTTTTTACAATCCAAAAATAGGAGGTAATCAAACTCATTTTCAGAGAAAAGAATTTGAAAATATTTTTGAATACAATCAACTCCAACCAACTTCAAAAAGTTATAAAAAAGAAATTCCTTTTCATTATTCACATGAGTTTTTTGTAGAATTAATGAGTTTGATTTTGGAAAAAAGTGTCGAGCTTTTACCCGTAGAAATGATCATTCCAGAGAATGCAAAAACGATTTATAGTTCACCTGTTGATAAAGTTTATGAACCATTGATGCAGGAGAGCGATAATTTTATGGCTGAACAAATTTTATTGGCTTGCTCCAACGAAGTTTTCGATACAATGAATACTCAAAAAATTATTCGATTTTTCACCAAAGAATATTTGAAAGAATCACCCGATCCACCTCTTTGGAGAGATGGCTCAGGATTGTCTCGTTATAATTTGTTCACTCCACGAACAATGATTTTTTTGCTAAAAAAAATTCATGAAAAAATTCCAGAAGAACGCATCTTTAGTATTTTTCCAACAGGCAAAAAAGAAGGAACTATAAAAGATTGGTACGCATCTTACGTACATGCAAAGACTGGAACGTTGAGTAACAAGCATTGTCTCAGCGGCTATATCACTACTCGAAAAGGAAAAACATTGTTCTTCAGTTTTATGCATAATAATTATATTACTTCTTCTACTCCCCTCAAAGAAGAGATGCAAAAAGTGTTACACTTTATACATATGAAATATTAATCTTTGCTGATTCTCCTGAATCCAATTTCTCTTAATTTTTTTTAGTATAAAACTGGACTCAGGAGAGTCCAACTACTTGAAAAATTATTATCTTGCAAGCAAAACGAAAACCAATGTCAAAAAAAAAATCTAAACCATCCTCTCCTAAAAAAACAAAATCTATCTCA
>CAJQQY010000405.1 GCA_905480595.1 uncultured Saprospiraceae bacterium
GAGTGGAGCAAGAATGCTAATAAATTAGAAAGAGCCATTTCAAAGTTACAGAATAAATCTGATCGATATTTTTATTCAAAAACCTTAAAAGATTATTCATTTGCATATGCAAGAAAGGGTAGGAAGCTAAAAAAGAAGAAGCTAGAATACAATCAATATATAGATAATTTTTATCTAAAATGGGATGCCTATCATTTGACAAAAACAAGTAGAGACTTGTGGAATAAGATAGAAACAGAACGGCCTGATCGAATCCTTTTCTTTATTCATGGATATAATGTTCCATATAGTTTGGCGGTAGTTCAATCCATAGAAATCACTAAACTTATCTCTAAAATTCAAGAAGAGTCAGGGAAAAAAACTAAGATCCTTTTAGTTCCCATTTATTGGAGTTCTAATGCCCAGAAGAAACATAACTTTGATGATCTAGATGATATCAATATCAATAATGAAAAGAAAATAAGCAACGCGATTAAATTTACTTATTATAGTAATCGTGCATATTTTGCAGGGTTAGGACTGAGAAGTTTGATCGTTGAAATGGAAAAAGAATCCAAGAAACTGCCGGAACTTTATTTATTTTCACATAGCTTGGGGGCGACAACTGCAACAACACTCGTAATTAATACCACTACAAAATTACAGACGAAGTATTCCGAACAAATTTTAGAAAATAAAAAAAATAATGTTCCCATTGATCAGGGATTCAAAGATGATTTGGAAAAATCTGAAAACGTAAACTATAAACTCATTCAAAAATTTAAATCGGTGCCTTTCCCAAAATCAAAGCTTCGAATTTTTCTAAGCGCTCCTGCTATTGGTGGATTAAATACTTTTGTTGATATGGAAGATGAAATAAAATCACGGATTAGTTTTTTTTCTACCGTTAATAAGAAAGATGAAATGCTAAATAAATTTATTGGAGTAGTTTATAAATTAGGAGTCACCTCTCTTGGTATAAATGAAGATAATGATGCACTTATTACACATTGTTTATATTTTTCATGTACAAGTGGGGGCTATTTTTTCTACAACGAAGATTTCATGAGTCATAAAGCACACAACATATTTGAGTATATAGAATATCCTGAATACCAAAATATGATTGAAAAATTTTGGACATTCAAATTTCCTGATGAGTAATGAAAGAAATTAAAGACTGAGGTAAATCCTTATTTTATAAAGGAAAGCAGGTAATCCATGTGGATTACCTGCTTTTTTTATGGAAAAGAGAAAAGCAACCCTTTTAAAAATAATACTCGTACTGGTCAAAAATACTTTTACGATTTAATTAAAACTCAAAGTGTTGTTAATTTTATAAAAACTTAACCTAATTTTGACTTCGTTTTTTTCTAAAAACCTAACAATATGAAATTGAAATTTCCAATAATATTGATCGGACTAATTGCTTTTATTTTTTTTCCTAAAAATATTCAAGCGCAAGTCATAATTAATGAAATAATTGCATCTAATTCAGGTGGGATTTCTGACCCAGATTTTGATGATACTGGTGATTGGATTGAGTTGTACAACAATTCTAATTTTACGGTGGATTTGTCCAGTTATTCATTGACCGATAATTTAGGTCAATTTGATAAATGGAAAATTCCAAGTGGAACTCAAATTGGAGCGAACGCACATTTGTTAATTTGGGCTGATGGAAATGATGTTGACTTGCACACTAATTTCAAATTATCATCGGAAGGAGAGGAAGTTGGATTGTATGATGCACAAGGAACTTTACTGGATTCAATAGTTTATAACAATATGTTAACGGATGTTTCTTTTGGCCGAAAAACAGATGGGAATATTGAATGGGGATTTTTTAAAATACCAACACCTGGTTTTTCTAACAATACCAATGCATATGATGGAATAATTTTTTATCGGCCAAAATTTTCTGTGAGAGGAGGTTTTTATGATAATGATATTGAGGTAGAATTAAGTGCGATTGATGGAACAATTCGATACACTCTCGATGGTTCGTTTCCATCGTTGGCCTCTCCAATTTATACTTCACCGATTTCGATAAGTAGTACGACGATTTTACGAGCGGCAGTTTTTTTCCAAAATTATATTCAAGGAAAAACAGCTACGCAAAGTTATTTTATCAATGAAGATTTAGAGGCTCGGAAATTACCTATTGTTTCCATTGCTACTAATCCTGAATATTTTTGGGACGCTGATATTGGCTTGTATGTTCAGAATTTTAAACCCACCTGGAAGTATCCGATCAATATTGAATTATTTGAAAATGACGGAAGTGATCGAGCAGCATTTAATGAATTGGGTGGTGTAAAAGTCAATGGATTGAACTCTTGGGTTTTGCCTCAAAAAATGCTCGGAATTTATTTTGATAATGAGTACGATCAGAACAATTTAGAGTATCCATTATTTTTTGATCGCGAGCGAAATCGATATGATAATTTTACTTTGCGAGCATCGGGGAGTGATTGGAGTCAGACGATGATGCGTGATGGATTATCACAAAGTTTGACAATTGGAGTGTCTGATTTGGGGCAAGTTGGTTTCCGACCTTCCATCGTTTTTGTTAATGGTGAATATTTAGGTATTCATAATATCCGTTCGCGAGTGGACGAAAGTTTTATCGAAGACAATTATGGATTGGGTGGAAGTGAATATGATTTGATTGAAAATAATGGAGTTGTAGAACAAGGAGATGATATTGCTTTCAATGAATTATTTGATTTACTCAATCAAGATTTGACAAATCAAAGTAATTATGATGCAGTCGCTGCGGTGATGGATATTGAAAATTATATTGATTTTTATGTAACTGAAATGTGGACGAGTAATAGTAGTTTTGGACATAATATTCAATTGTGGAAACCTCGAAATAGTTCTTCAAAATGGAAATGGATTGCTCAAGATTTTGACCGAGGCTTCTTTGATGTGAATAGTGAGTTGTATGATTTCTTTACAAATACCACTAATTATTATGGATGGGTGAATACGCCTTTTTTTAATATGACGCAGAACGAAGAATTTGCCAATGCCTTTGTTTCCCGATTTGCAGATCATTTATTTACGACGTATCATCCACTACGAGTGGAGGAATTTATATCAAAATTTGAAACTAAGATTGAAAATGAAATGCCTTACCACATCGCTCGTTGGCAAGGAACAACTTCAAATTATGGAAATGCGATTCCGAGTTTTGACTATTGGAAAAATGAGGTAGCACAATTACGAAATTACAATGAAGCGAGATCAGGAGTTTTATATGCTGATTTAATTGAAAATTTTGATGTGGAGAAAAAGGTGATGCTTGGGGTGAATTCTTTTCCTGAAAATGGTGGACAAGTTTTTATTAATGATTTAGAAATTCCTGCTTCGAATTGGTTAGGGAATTATTTTACCAATATTCCTTTTGAGTTGCGAGCAGAATCATTGGCTGGACATGAATTTCAAGGCTGGTCAGAAATGGTCATTGATACTTTAATTAAAAAAGAATCGACTTGGAAATATTTTGATCAAGGAATTTATCCTGGAAATGGGTGGGTGACAAATGCTTATAATGATGATAGTTGGGGAAGCGGTGAAGGACAACTGGGCTATGGTGATGGTGATGAAAACACAATAGTCTCATTCGGAGGGAATCCAAATGATAAACATATCACTACTTATTTTAGGAAAATTTTCACGGTCAATAATGTCTCAGATTTTTCAGGGCAAATTTTATTAAACTTGATGAGAGATGATGCAGCAATCGTTTATTTAAATGGAGACGAGATAGTCAGATCCAACATGCAGGAAGGCCCAGTTGATTTTCAAACACCCTCTGCGAATTTTGTTTCAGGAGCAGAAGAGGATGCCTACCTCTTTTTTCAAATAAATGTAAATGAATTGTTAGAAGGTGAAAATATAATTGCCGTTGAAATTCATCAAACGAATGAAACGAGTTCAGATATTAGTTTTGATTTGGAATTAACGGCTTTCAGAAATTCAAATACAATCATTTCGACTAGTCCAATTTTGCAAGTGAATTTAGATTCTGATAAAATATTTGCCACTAATTATCTATCTACAAGTACGTGTGTTTTGCCAGATACGATTTCTGAAAATACTGTTTTGAATATTGATTGTTCACCTTATTTAGTTCGTGAAAGTGTGGTGGTTTTGCCAAGCAAAACACTTACAATTGAGGCAGGCGTGGAAATTCATTTTCCAGAAAATGGGAACTTAATTATCCAAGGGAATTTGAAAGTGGAAGGAACAGAAGATGCGCTTGTTCGATTTTTGCCTAATGAAGCTATTGGAACGTTGGAGTGGGGGCATGTTTATTTTGAAAATACGACCGACACTTCTTCATTAGTTTGGATGGAAATTATTGGAGCAACTCAAGGTGATCATCCTTTGAAAGAGAATGCTGCGCTTGCTGTTTGGAATTCTGTTTTGGAAATAAATCATATGATATTGGAAGATGTGGAAAACAATCCAATTTTAGCTCGATACTCCGATGTTTGGCTGAGAAATAGTCAATTGCATTCCAAAGTTACAGGTGATTTAATCAATGTAAAATATGGATTTGGGTTTATTGATAGCTGTGAATTTAGAGGAAACGCTCAAGTAGATACTGATGCGATTGATTACGATGATGTAAAAAATGGAGTGATTATGAATTCTAAAATTTATAATTTTTTAGGATTTAATAGTGATGCAATTGACTTGGGGGAAGGCTCATCTGATGTGGTTGTCGAAAATAATTTTGTTCATCACATTAGCGACAAGGGAATTTCTATTGGTCAAAATAGTACTGTCTTTTCTAAAAACAATACGTTCGTAGAATGTGCTCAAGGGTTCGGAATTAAAGATGAAGGATTTGCAAGTGTGGAGCAAACTACCTTTTATAATAATGCGAATGACATTGTTGCTTTTGAGAAAAATATCGGAAGTGGTGGTGGATTCGTAGAAGCTTCTAACAATATATTTGCAAATACAGCTTATGATCCAATTTCGGTTGATGTGACTTCAGATGTTCAGGTGAGTTTTTCACTTTCTGATACGGATTCATTGATGGGAAATAATGTTTTGTTGATTGATCCATTATTTAGAAACCCAACACAAAATGACTTTAGTTTGCTACCTACTTCCCCAGCAATTAATACAGGAATGAGCGGGACGGGAATAATCAATTTGGGAACTTCCAATCATTCTTATTCTGCCGAGTCTTCGGTTTTAATTTCAGGTATACATTATCATCCTGCGGATACTACGCTGGCTGAATTTCTTGAAATTTACAATCCTTCTGATGAGGTAATTGAATTAAGTGGTTATTCATTTGTGGATGGTTTTCTTTTTACTTTCCCTCTTGGAGCTTCCATTTCATCGAATGAAAAAATTAGGTTGGTGAAAGATTTGAGTTTTCATGATGACTATGTAGGCCAGATTTTTCAATGGGAATCTGGCTCACTTTCTAACAATGGCGAAAAGGTGATTTTGCAAAATGCTTTTGGAATTATTGTCGATCATGTGAGGTATAACGATAAGTTTCCTTGGCCGATTGAAGCAGATGGAGGAGGTGCATTTTTAAAATTGTCGAGTGTTAATGTAGATAATCATTTTGGAAAAAATTGGGAAGCTAATTTTGAAACAATGGTAAAAGAGGTTGTTCCAGATAAAACTAAAATTGAGATATTTCCAAATCCAACGAGTGATTTTTTTACGATAAAAACTATTGGAAGGTGGATGGAAAAGGTAACTTTATTTGATGTGCTAGGTAGAGAATTAATGATCAAATATCCAACTGGAGATGCAGTTGATTTTGATCTGCAAAATTTTCCGACAGGAATTTATTTTGTTAAAATAGATGATTCGCAAACCAAGAAAATAATTAAAAGGTAATTGAAATGTATAGGGTAGAGAAATTAATAATAAATGAGTGTATTAAAAAAAAAATATTTGGTACATCTAAGAATAAAATTTGTTTAAAGTGTTTATCCGAAATGAAGTTGTATAGATGATCGTAAAACGTCTAAGGTGCAACGTCAAACGAATAAAATTTAATGTTTTTTAAAATTAAGTTATGAGTATATTAAGAAAAATATTCGGCCCATCTAGAGATGAAATTTGGTCTCAAATCGCTTACGATCTCGGAGCAGAATATCGAGATGGTGGATTTTGGGACAGAAATTATATTTCGTATTTACATGGTGAATGGGAAATTGTTTTAGATACATATACTCAGAGTACTGGAAAA
>CAJQQY010000406.1 GCA_905480595.1 uncultured Saprospiraceae bacterium
GTATTTTTGCAACTTAGGTTCTAAAATTCTGTCTTTTATAAAAATGGAAGACCACTTCAAATTTTTACAAATAATCTAAAGCTTTTATAATGTCCAAAAAACACCGGCAATTAGCAGCCATAGTTTTTACAGATATAGTTGGTTATTCCAAGTTGATGCGAAAGGATGAGGCAAAAGCCACTTTGATAAGGGAACGACATCGTAGCGTTTTTGACCGACTTACTCCTGAGTATGGCGGAAAGATTTTACAATATTATGGGGATGGAACACTTAGTGTATTCCAAAGCTCGGTGGCTGCGGTAGAGTGTTGTGTTGAAATGCAAAAAGCTTTTCAACAAGATCCAATGGTTCCTTTAAGAATCGGAATTCATACTGGAGATATCACTTTTAGTAAAGAAGAAGTATTTGGAGATGGGTTAAATATAGCAGCTCGAATTGAATCTTCCTGTATTCCTGGAGGTATTTTTATATCTGGAAAAGTTTATGATGACATCAAAAACCATCCTCAATTAAGTGTAAAAAATGTAGGCCAATTTCAATTCAAAGGGATCAATGAATTTATGGATTTATACGCTTTAGACTGTGAAGGATTACCAATACCTGATGCCACACTTTCCCACCTCAAAGGAAGTAAAGCCAAACTTTCTGCAATTAATTTCTCTGATTCCAAGCCTCAACATGTTTTACCTTTTTATAAAAAGAATACATTTAATACTGTTCTTGCAGCACTATTAGTGTTAGCTGTTTTTTTTATTGGAAATAATTTTATTCAAAAAACGGGAGAATTAAATCAGTTATCCTCTACAGATTTTGTGGAACAAATTTCTATTGCTGTATTACCTTTTTCAAATTTTAGTGCGGATACAAATGATGAATATTTTAGTGATGGAATTACTGAGGATATTTTAACGGTACTTTCTAGCATCAAAGATTTTAGAGTAATATCTCGAACCTCTGTCATGCAATATAAAGACACCAAAAAAAGTATTCGCGAAATAGGTAAAGAATTAAATGTCACTCATATATTGGAAGGAAGTGTTCGAAAATCTGATAACAAAGTTAGAGTAGTTGCTCAATTAATTGACGCGAGAAATGATGCTCATGTTTGGGCACATACTTATGATCGAGAGATGACAGAAATTTTTGAGGTGCAGAGTGAGTTAGCAGAAAATATAGCAGGTAAATTAAAAAAAGAATTGAGTCCTGAAGATTATCGAAACTTAAATAAGAAACCGACAAATGATCTTCAAGCTTATGATCTTTATTTGCAAGGAAGAAAATACTACACCAAATACAACGAGAAAGATAATGATGTAGCCATTCAACTTTTTGAAAGTGCACTTGAAATAGACTCGACTTTTGCTTTGGCATATGCTGGGCTAGGGGATGCTTTAAGCCAAAAAGGAAACTATGGAGCAGGAGATCCTAAATTATTGAAGACGGCTTTAAAGGTTAGCAAAAAAGCAATTGAACTTGATAATAATTCTTCAGAAGGACACAAGGCTTTAGGTTTATCTTACCATTATATGGGTGATACAGAAAAGGCATTAGGTTCTTATCGTAAAGCAGTTGAAATCAATCCAAATAACGAAATGGCCACCTCTAATATCGCCATGATTTGTAAGGAGAATGGCAATATTGCAGAAGGAATAAAATGGGCAAACAAAGCGAAAGAACTTAACCCCCAACATCCAATGTCATTTATTCGACTTTCTGATCTTTACGAATCTGTTGGGATGGGTGAAGATGCTGAATTGATTTTAGAGGAGGGGCTTACTTGGAATCCTGATAATGAAGATTTAAATCTTAAACTTGGGGAAGTCGTTTTGAAGTTGAAGGATTTAGAAAAGGTAAACGTAAATTTAGAGAACCTTAAAAAAATAAATCCTGAATCTCCTAATGTATTTATGCTTAGAGGAAGGGCAGCATTTGTGGAAAAGGACTATGAAGAAGCACAAAAATTATATCTAAAAGCACAAGAAATAGCCGCACAAAATGAAGGTTCAAAATATTATTATGACATAGACATGGGACTTGCATTTATTGATAATAAACTTAATAACGAAAATGCTCCTTCGCCACAACTTGAAAAAATATTATCCACGTTGCTTGAAAAAGAAATGCAACATTCTAAAACGCAAACCCAATTAACGATTGCTTCAATATATGCTGGGTTGAATAAAAAAGATGAAGCTATTCTTTATTTAGAGAAGGCTGTTCAATCAGGATTTTTGGATTATAGGATGTTGGAGGTCAGTCCACTTTTTGAAAATATTAGGCACATGGATTCTTTTAAGAGAATTAAAGACGAGGTTCAAACGAAAGCAGAGAAAATACAAAAAGAGATTAACAAAGGATATGATAGTTGATTTAGAAAAAAAAATGAAACAGCCATCTACAATCTCTTGTAAATGGCTGTTTTGTTAAAAAATAAATATAAATTTCTCAGTATTGATTTTAGGTCAAGGTTTTAAAATTCTAAATAGAAAATAGTGTTACTTGTTTTAAATATTACGTCATTTTAATTTTGCCATTCGAGTATTCTCTTTTATGGTAGTAATATTTAATAGTTCGTCACTAATAAGTTTAACTACCGGTGATTCAAGAATAGAATTGTCAAATTGTTGAGCGTATTGTAGACTCATTATAGCTTGATCGAATTCGTTTCGTGATTTATACTCAAGAGCAATAATATACCATCCCACACTAAAGTCTAAACTTCCTTCATCAGATAAACTTTTGTTGCTCATTTGAATAATATTCGCAAGTTGTTTGCTGGAACCAGATAACTTAAACCCATCTGATGTTTCATAAATTATTTTTTTGTCTAAGACACCATTTTTCCATGTATTAATAATGGAAGATCCTTTTTTTAATTTGGTTATACTTTTCCCATCTAATACACCTTTTATCCAATGACCAAATAGCGTATCTTCAGTAATGAATGCCATAACACCTGTTCCATGTCGTTCTCCTAAATTGAATGTCCCCATGAATTTATTTCCATCTTTGTATAAGAATGTCCCTTCACCATGAGCCACACCATTTTTCCAATCTCCAACATATGATGTACCATTTGTAATTATAATAACTCCATTGCCATTGATTTGATCATGCTTAAATTCACCGAGGTATTCATCACCACATGGAAACACATAGGCTCCTTCTCCCTCTTTTTTTCCTTGTTTCCAATAACCCTCATATTTACTATTATCCTCAAAATGCATTTTTCCGTATCCATGTGGCAACCCATTTTCGAAGGATCCTTTATAGTAAAAATCGTCTCTCTCGAAAGTCAATTTTCCTTCACCATGTATTTTTCCATTTTTAAAATTCCCTGAATATTTCACACCATTTTTCCACACTCTTTCTCCAGAACAATCTCCTGTTATTTCAAGGCAGGGACATGAATCGATAGTCGTAGAATGAGGTTTTTTTGAAAGAAAATCCTGAACTTCCCCACAAGAAATTTGAGCATTTAAGTCGCAAATGATTAGACTACAAATTACGATTGTACTAATTATTGATTTTCTCATATGATTTCTTTTTTATTTCAAAATGAATATTAAATGTTATGCATTGAGAGGTCTTAAAGGATTTGGATTTTAATGCTGGGGTTATGATTATTGATCAATCTAGTTTGTTTTACGACATAAAAAATTGGTAAAAAAACCTCCAACTATTGATAGTTGGAGGTATAAAATAACTAAACAACTAAAGCGCGTGTATGTATAATATCACCCAATATGATATGAATATTTATATTGTTTTAATTTGAGAAGGGATTAAATTTTATTATTCTTTATTCATAAAATATATTGATTTGGATTTATAATTATATAATTGGTACACTACAAAAACTGTGAAATATTACGTTTTTTTTTATTAGAAAAAAATAAGATTACAAGGTGTTAGGATGAACTTTTTGTATATGTTATTTTAATGTAAGTGTTTGATAGTCAGTATTTTGTGTCGACGGTGGGTTTGTTTTTTCTTAGTAGTCAAAGCTATGCTTTTAATTTTTCGATAAATATATTAGCATTCATTTTAAATGCTTAATGGGCAAATGAAACAGGGGGGATTTATTTTTTTTAGTTGTTTTTTTGTGCTAATAAAATGTTGTCGAAATGTTCATTGATAATTTGGGATTGCAAGCGATGACTCAGTTGACTTTCCAGCCACCAGAGAATTAATTGAGGGTTAAGACTAGATCTTACGCCTTTAACTTTTAGGTTATACACTAAATCTTTTTTAAACTTTTGAAGAAGTAAATTGCATTTTGTTTCTTCTTTAATAACAGGGTATACACGTAAAAAGAATTGAACAATTAAACTAAACACAACATGATTTTTATTAATAGATGTTAAAAATCTGGAAAGCGAATTAACTAAAGAATTTATCAAACTTGGATTTTTTAATTCATAATGAATGGCTAACAAAAGGAATTGAATATCGATGTAAATGTCAATCATAGTATTCTTATCAGTCATTCGATCTGCTAGATTTGCCCAATGAAGTGCATCGTCTATTTTTCCTATACAGAGATAAGTATATGAAAGGTTTGAAGTAATGGCTAACTCTTCTTTACAAAAAGAAACTTTATTAGTTAATTTAAAATATTGCTCAATTTGTGGAAATAAAATCTCTTCAAGTTTATATTTCAATCCAGTATAGATATTATAGTTGAGCATTATATGTAAATATTCATATTCCTTTCTTCGCTGCCAACTATATTCTTCAACAGGGATGTTTAAATTTTTTAATAACTCAATATCTTTTTGGAAATTATTCAAATTGAGAACTCGTATTCTATTCATAAAATAAATTCCGAGTGCCTTAATATATAATTCAATATTTTGAGTTGCTATATCAGGATTTGCTTCGAAGAGTTTAAATAATTTTTTACTCCAAATATACTGCTCTTCATAATTTAATAATCCTTCATAATACACAGCATGAATCATATAGAAAAATATCTTTGAAC
>CAJQQY010000407.1 GCA_905480595.1 uncultured Saprospiraceae bacterium
TTTTACAGCTGCTAATGGATGTACTAATAATGCTTCCGATGATGTCGAAGTTTTTGCTTTACCTGTGGTAACTTTTACTGCTCCTACTGATCTTTGTATTGATGCGGGAGTGCAAGCTGGACTTGGTAGTGGATCACCAACGGGTGGTGTTTATTCTGGAACAGGAGTAACCGATGATGGAAATGGAATGACTTATAGTTTTGATCCAACCGCAGCGGGTACAGGTACTCATTCCTTAACTTATACTTTTACAGCTGCTAATGGGTGTACCAATTCTGCTAGTGATGATGTGGAAGTTTTTGCTATACCTGCTGCAACCTTTACTGTCGATGATATTTCAGGATGTGAAGGAAATGGTACTTGTATAAGTACATCGACTCTTATTACACCTATAGGCACAGGGCTTTTCAAGTTTTATGATGCAGATCCAAATGCAGGAAGTGCAACTCTTTTAGCAGGGCCAGAGGCTTCCTATGACCCAATAACTACTTCAGCCATAAGTCCCCAATCTATTTGGGTAGTGGAGTGCTTACCAGGAGTTTGCGATTCTGAAGCAGAAGAAGTTGTAATTACTATTGCTGCTAATCCAACTCCAATTCTTATGGCTCCGAGTTTACCTGCTAATGTATCATGTGTCATTGCAGAAACTTACTCTGCTCCTGATGCAACTTATGATAATGGGCTGATGGGAAGTTGTTCAAACATGGGAACAGTTTCTGCTAATATCTCTTCAAATTATACAGCTTGTGGTGGATCACTTACTGTAAATTATAGTGGAACTGATAATTGTGGAAATACACTTACTGCTGGACCATTTACTATTGTAGTAGATCCAGCTCCAGCTCCGACAATAGATTTACCTAGCTATCCTAGTGAATTAACTTGTAGTGAGGCAGAAGATCTTGATGGTATTTTTGCATCATATACTAACGGTTTACAAGGTGATTGTGAAATATCCGGAGCAATAGGAGCAGAATTGATTAAAGACGTAACGGCTGGATCTGGAGGAACAGTAACCGTTATTTATTCAGGAGAGGATGCTTGTGGAAATATACTTACTGCTACTCCCATTATTATTCCTGTCCTTCCGGCCACTATTCCTAGCATTCAATTGCCTGATGATCCAAGTCCACTTTATTGTTGGGATATTATTAATTTCGTTCCTGGTATTGCTACTTTTAGTAATGGAGAAAGTGGATTTTGTGAAAACTCTGGAGAACTTAATTTAACAACTTTTGAACAATTCTGGGATAATTGTAATGGAGGTTATATTTTATTGCAATACTCTGGACTTGATAATGCAGGAAATTTCTTACAATCTGATTCAATTAACATCACTGTTTTACCTGACACCCTTGCTCCCCAAGGAGTATGTGTTGACTTTGATATAAATATAGATGAAATTGAAAATGTTCCTAGTCCGGATGAATTAGCTGATTACCAAACTCAAATAGCATCTAATTACTTCGAGAGTTGTGGAAATGTTAATGTTAATTTAGTGAGCGACTCTGGTGTTCCTGAATGCGAAATGGATGGTACTTTTGAAAGAATCTACGAATTTGAAATTACTGATGATTGTGGGAATGTTGCTGGTATATGTTCTGTTATATTTAGTGGATTTTGTAATCCAACTTCTGTTGAGGAAATATTGGAAGCTAATAAATCTAAATTAGAAGTCAATCTTTATCCAAATCCAGCAGAAAATTTCATTAATATTAAATTAAATGGAGGGCTAGGAGAATCTTGTGATATTAAGGTATTCGATGCACGAGGAATAAAGGTAGGCGAAGAATACTATACTCGTTTAAATCAAAACATGATAAAATATGATCTTCAAAAATATGATCGAGGCATATATTGGATGACCATTAATCTTAATGATTTTGATCAGGTAACTAAACGATTTATAATTATTAAGTAAATTTCTTGAAAAAGAATTGAAATAATTTAAGCGGCACTTCTCATTAGAGGTGCCGCTTTTTTTTATGCAGATGAAACAATGTTGGGAAAATCCATTTTTATGGATAGTTATGAAAATCGTCCAAAAACAATTGAATCAAAAAGTGCAAAAACACCTGAACAAAGAAAAGAACTATATAGGCAAAGTGATAGATGGCGATTGCATGGACAAGATTTTTTTAGAAGTGATTGCCTCTTATGGATTTAAAGTTACTAAAGATAATTATGCGACCTCCTTCTCCCCAAGTGAACTTATTAAATATGGCATTGATCATAAAGAGATGAGCTGTTTTTGTGAAAAAAGCATTTAGAAAATAAGATGTAAGACTCTTCTCCTTAGAATCGTTTGTAATTAATAAAGAAATATACCATTTATAAAATGGTATGATTTTTTAATTTTATCTGTATATTTAGCCTCAATTTTTTATGAGATAACGATCAATATATTTTATAAAATTGATTACTACCGTATGAGAAAACTATGGAAGAAAAAACAAATTGAATTCAACTGATATTTCTGAATCAACACTTTCCTAAAATTTCTGGCTTTCTTCTTTTTAAAAAATTACACTACAGATGGGGATATTGTTTAATTAAATCTAATTGAACAAAGATGATTGCCAATGGCAAATACTGAACTTTTATTTAAAAAATTAATCGAAATGGAATTTGTTGAATACTTCAAAGGAAACCCAAAAATTATTTTATTTCTCGGAGGAATAATAGCTATCCTAATAGCGATTATGAAAGGTGACATTAAAATAGGCGAATATGGAATTCCGAAATTAGAAACAAAGGGAGCCATGATATTAGGAGGAGTTGGAATTTGTTGCATCATTTTTGGATTTTTCTTTACTGAGCATCTTAAGGAACCAAATAATTCACCCACAGCATTGGGTCATACAGAAAAGATAATAATGCCTAAAAGAGATACCATACTGACTAAGTCAATCGATATAGCAGATTTTATTAAGGATCAAGATAAGGATAGTTTACAAGTAAGTTTAGTAGAATCAACTCTCCCTGAAACGAGTATAAAAGGTAAAATTATTACTTATAAAGTTACCCAGAAAGGAGATTATTATATTAAATACAAGGTAAAGGATGGTGTGGACTCGGTAAGCGCTAACATAACAATTAAAGTAGAATCTCCTCTACCAAAGCTAGTAACTCGCAAGGGCCAATTAATTAATGTTTTTGGAATTCCCAAGAAAGGACAGTACCGAACTGATTTAATCAATCAAAAAGAAACTTCACCTGATAGTTTAATCACCGCGAATAAAAAAGGTGTATTTGAATTGAGAACCCAAGAAGACAATGAATTATGTAACATATTTATCCAGGAGGATAGAGCTGAATTCTATTTGAAATATGAGCATGAAATAGATACGGTAGAATACAAACCTTTAGATACAATTGAAATCGTTTTTTGCAATAGCTATGATAAAAATGAAAGGAAAGCAGATTCGATAATTTTTAAAAATAGATTTAAAATTCCATTTAGACAACTAAATATTTCTACAGAACCGAACGGCAATAATGACTCATTGGATTATGGAGAATTATTTTTAGCCATAAAATATTACGGTTCTTTTTCTGCAGATAACAAGGGGACTTTAGATTTTTATTTTATTCAAAAGACTGGTGATAAAACAACTTATGACCCCGTAGAAATAACTTCTAATTCGAGTCCAAGTGGTTGGAGATCTTATGTGAAAAAGAAATTATTAAAAGGAGAATATTATTTGATCATTAAATCTAAAAACGGAACCGAATTAGAAAAGATTGAATTTGAAATAATTTAAAATAAAAACCTACATTTGAAAAACATGATTGTTCGAATGTAGGTTTTAAATTTTAAAGAATGAGTTTCTCAAAAAAACTAAGAAGATTTTCTTCCAACTTTATTCCATCTCCCATTAAAATTGATTTTCAAAAAGGAGGTGGCAGTACGATTCAAGAAGTTGCACCATATCCCAAAGAAGTATTTTGGGACAGCTCCGTTCCAATTCATCAAACCGATTCAGGTTTGGAATATGTTCGCACACCTCTAGAACAATTTAAAGATTTACCAGACTATTCTTTTGCAGAAAATTATGTGGACATTGATGGTTTGCGCATGCACTATGTGGATGAAGGACCAAAGGATGGGCAGATTGTTTTGATGTTGCATGGCCAACCCACTTGGTCCTATTTATATCGAAAGATGATTAAAGGTTTGGTGGAAAAAGGCTACCGATGCATTGCCCCAGATTTGATTGGAATGGGGAAATCGGATAAACCCATCAAAGAAAAATACCACACCTATGATGTGCATTGCGCTACTATTTTAAGTTTTATCCAAAAATTAGCATTGAAAAATATTACTGCGTTCGTACAAGATTGGGGAAGTCTGATAGGACTAAGAGTGATTGGCGAAAATTCAAATTATTTTGCAAGAGTGGTTTTAGCGAATGGCGACTTACCACTTTTTACCGAAAAGACGAATCCTTTTTATATTCCAAATCCAGTAGTCGTCAATCCAAAAGTAAACGGACTCAAATCCGCGGTCGCGAAACATGCACTCAAAGGGTTGACCCATTGGTTCCAAGCATGGATCTTATTTTGCTTGACCAGTAAAAATTTATTTGTGGGGGAAGTCATGAAACTAACCACGGAAAATTTATCAGCAGCAGAAATTGCTGCCTATGATGCGCCGTATCCTTCCTTTATTTTTATGGCTGGACCTCGAACTTTTCCTGCCATGAATGTTGGTTTGCGAGGACAAACTTTAAAGGCTTGGGAAAATTTACAACAATTTGAAAAACCATTTTTATCTTTAATTGGCTTAAAAGATAGATTGCTCGGGCGACGATCAATTCAAAAAAAATGGATCGCAAAAGTCCCTGGAGCCAAAGGTCAAAATCATGAGCAATTTGAAAATGCCAATCATTTTATTCAAGATGATATTGGAGAAATCATGGCGGATCGAACGCATCAATTTATTCAAAAAAAGACGAATTAAAATTGGAAGGAAAACCATGAGTAATCAGGAGCGGGGGAGGAGTGGCGAAAAATGAGAGAGCGGGAGCCAGCATTGTGGAAAGCATTTTTTTCCTGCGTTGCTTGAAACCAGAGTTTCAAAAAGTGAATGGAAAAGGAATTTTTTGTCCTTTTTTTCAATGAAAAAAAGGACAATGCCAAATTCATCCACCAATATTCAGAATACAACTCGAAACAAAAAAGTAAAATCAATAAAATTTAATTTTTAGTCCAATGACCTCAACTCACTTCGACTCATTAATTATTGGCGCAGGAATTTCAGGAATCAGCGCTGCTCGTTATATGCAAACCGATTGTCCCAACAAAACTTACGCAATTCTAGAAAGACGAAAAAATATAGGCGGCACTTGGGATTTGTTCCGCTACCCAGGCATTCGATCAGATTCAGATATGTACACTTTTGGCTTTGCGTTCCGACCTTGGACCAATGCTCAAACTATTGCTCCACGAGAAGCCATCATTGAATATTTGGAAGATACGATCAAAGACGAAGGGATAGATCAGCATATTTTATTTGAACATAGCGTCAACAAAGCAACTTGGTCTTCTGAAGAATCCCTATGGACGATCTCTGCAAATACGCCTGATTCCGATCAACCCAAAATTTTCACTTGTTCGTTTTTATCACTTTGTACAGGCTATTATAATTATGAAAATGGATACACGCCAACGTTTAAAGGAAGTGAAGATTTCAAAGGACAAATCATTCATCCTCAAAAATGGATGGAAGATATTGATTACAATAATAAAAAAATTATTGTCATCGGAAGTGGAGCGACTGCTATTACCTTAGTTCCTTCCTTGGCCAAAAAAGCAACTCATGTGACGATGCTACAACGTAGTCCAACTTACATTGCCAGCCAACCTGCTATTGATAAACTAGGACAATGGTTGTATAAAATTTTGCCTACCAAATTTGCCTTTAAAATTAACCGCTGGCGCAAAATACGTTTACAACAGTTTTCCTATTATATCTCAAGAACGTATCCCAACTTTATGAGGAAAGCGCTAATCAAAGGAGTCCAAAAATCATTAGGTTCGGAGTATGATGTCAAACCTAATTTTACTCCAAAATATGCTCCTTGGGATGAACGATTGTGCTTAGTCCCAGACGATGATTTATTTATTGCCATGAAAAACAAAAAAGCTTCCGTGGTGACCGATCACATTGAGGAGTTTACCGAAAATGGCATTCAACTTAAATCTGGGAAAACACTTGAGGCAGATATGATCGTAACCGCAACTGGATTGAAGGCAACGGTGGTCAGTAATTTTGATATTGAG
>CAJQQY010000408.1 GCA_905480595.1 uncultured Saprospiraceae bacterium
CGAAAATATTATTTATCAGCAAATCGAAAGTATAGAGTTACCCTCGATACGAAATTGCGATACACTCGAATTTCAGACCATCAAAATTACTTTTTACGTATTGCAAAAAATGATTCTGATGTCGTAATGGAAATGAAATACGATATAGAAGATGATCTAGAAGCAGGAAGTATCAGTAGCGCATTTCCATTTCGAATGACAAAAAATTCGAAATATGTAAATGGAATTGATCACTTAGATTTATGGTAAAGTAGCTGGCCGCTTCAGCATCTTACCGAATTATTGCACACCGAATAATTTTTGAAACAAAAAGAATACGGTCAAAAGCAATGTTTAAAATACCGATAATAAAGGTGGAATTAAAAGCGATCCACCACTAAAAAAAATTAAGATGCAATATCAATTAGGTTTTTCAAAGTCAAAAAATCTTGTAAATGTAATAGCTGCAGCGCTATTTATTTTGTTTTTAGCAAGTTGCGAAAAATCAAATTCACAAGCTCCAATGGAAGTGGAGGAAGTAGTAATAGTAAATCCTCCAACAACAACAATATCGATGGATACCTCTGTGTTGAAAACGTGGGTTTGGGATACGATTACAATTCCTCCTTACACTTATCCTGACGGGACGGCTTTTGGAGATGGCTTGTATACTAATAGTACTTATGACCCAAGTGGAATTACAATAACAGATGATAAGATGAGATTCTTTTTGGATCCTTTAAATCCTACACCGCCACCAGGTGTTCAGAGTCCATATAATTATCGAAGTGAAATTCATACTGATCCATGGCAAATTAACCATCCTTTAGGAACGGAACAATGGATTGGTTGGAGATATTGTTTCCCTAATAATTATGTGATAGATACGACTTCACCAATTACGATATTTCAGAATCATCCTGGGATAGGAGGGTTATCGCCAATATTGGAATTAGAAATTGCAGCTTTCGATGATCCATCTCCAGCAATAGGAGGCGAGATTCAAGTAGTGGATGTGGCGGGGCGAACTGTTTATCCTGTCCGACCGGAGGCAGGCGATACATTGGATGTTGTTATCCAGGTAGTTTGGGGGTTTGCAGGAACAGGCTTGGTTAAGGTTTGGTTAAATCATGAATTATATCATGAGAGAAAAGACATAACAGTTTTACAAGATTACCCTTGGGGAGGAAATAATAAGTGGGGAATTTATCATCATACATTTAAGAATAGTCTCCCTGATGTGCAAGCTTCTATTAATGCAGGAGCTGAATTTGTTGAATTATATATGGGACCTTTGCGACTGATGACGAGGAGTCCGAGTCATCCTGAGTATAAATTAGATGCGTATCATTTAGTAGATCCCAGACAATAAGAATTATTGACATAAGCAATTATCCAACGTGAATTAAAAAAATTAGAAACACTAATTGAGGATTTATTATTATTTGCCCTTAATAAATTTAAGAAGATAATCCTCTAAAACGCTAACACATTTAAATGAAACACGATAATAAGAAAGCCTTTCACGTGGTATATCTTGGAGAGTCAGCATTCCCTTATGGAATGGCTGCTATACAAAAACTCATTATGATAAGTCAATCACTTTTGAGTGCTGGCGCAAAGGTGACGGTCATCAATCGAAAGGGAATTTTTAATCCTGACAAACCATTTGATTTACCAATCGAAGGAGATTTTGAAGGGATAAAATATATTTATACATCGGGGAGTATTTACAAACCAAAATCTTTTTTTCCAAGGAATTTTTTAAAACTGAAGGGCATCGTCAATGAATTTTTTTATTTACGAAAATTAAAAAAAGAAAATAATCTCGGCGCTGGAATTATCTCTTGTCATCATTTTGGTCAAACACTTTTATATCGAATTTATGGATGGGTTTTAGGTTTTCCAGTTGTCCTCAATTATGTGGAGTGGGCTTCTAAGATGCAGCATCGAGAAGGATTGAAGGATCAAATTAACGATTATCTTTTTGATAATTGGTTGGTGAAAAAGATGGATGGTGCATTTCCAATCAGCGAAGTATTGATTGATAATTTTAAAAAGATTGCACCCAATAAACCGCAATTTAAGATTCCAATTTTATGTGACTTTGAGGAGTTCAACATACCAAGGGTGAAAACGGAATATCCTTATTTTTTGTATTGTGGAGCATTGTCATACAGAGAAGTCGTTACTTTTATTTTGGAAGCATACGATCAATTACCTGCTGAACCCAGGATGGATTTGTATCTTATTGTAGGAGGTGGAGGAGAAAAAGATCTTGAAAAACTCAAAACGGATATTCAAAAATTAAAACATAAAGACCGAGTCAAAATATTCCGAAATATTCCTCGGGAGGATATTCCAATACACTTTAAAGCAGCTTCAGCCTTACTTATTCCATTACGAGATACGATTCAAGATGCGGCAAGATTTCCGCATAAAATTGGTGAGTATGTAGCTACCGGTAATCCTATGATTGCTACTAATTATGGAGAGGTAAAGCATTATTTTAAAGATGGAGAAAATGCATTGATCGCTAATGAATATGATCCAATTGCTTTTGCGGAAAAAATGAAAGAAGTTATGGAAAACCCAAAACGAGCGATAGAAATTGGTTTGAAAGGACAGGAACTAGGATTGAAAAAATTTAATTATATACACTACGGTGAATCTATAAAGGCATTTTTGGAAAAAATGTAGGTGTATTGTTACTTGAATGAAAGCAAGCATTTTTATGAACAAGAAAAAAATAGCAATTTTTGGAGTTAAATATTTTCCTTCCAAAGGCGGAACAAGTCGAGTGGTGGAAAATCTATTATGGGAAATGAAAGACCATTTTGAGATCACTATTTATTGCTATAAAAATGAGTTAGCTGCAGATTTTATGCAAGGAGTGAAAACAATTCAGTTTTCGGAAACACCAATAAAAGGTATTGGTGTTTTTTTATTTTATATAAAATGTTTCTTTCATTTAATGTGGAATGGAAATTATGATATAGTTCATTTGCACAAAATGGATGGTGCGTTTTTTTTACCACTTTTAAATTTGAAATTTAAGACGGTGGCTACCTCTCACGGTTTGCCTTATCTGAATGATAAATGGTCTAGTGGAGCAAAGTTTTATTTTCGAAGAATGGAAGAAATGTTTATGCGTTCCAATGCTAAACTAACTTCTGTCTCAAAAACGCAAGTAGAATATTTTGATGAAATATATAAAAGGAAAATTGTTCATATTCCAAATGGTATTCACCCAATAGGAAAAGTACTTCCTGAATTTGCTGATGAAATTTTGGAAAAGAATAATGTTTCAGGTGAGTATTTATTTTTTGCAGCGCGTCGATTGATTCCACTTAAAGGTTGTCATACCTTGATTGAAGCTTTGAAGAAAATAAATTATCAAGGCACTTTGGTCATCGCAGCAGACATAGAACAATTGCCAAGTTATACCGAACAATTGAAAAAATCGGCGGAAGGATTGAATGTGAAATTTTTAGGTTATGTCTCGGATTTGAAAGTATTGAATGCTTTGATTCATAGATCAAAGTTTTTTGTTTTTCCATCAGAGCTAGAAGCGATGTCGATGATGTTGTTGGAAGTTGGAAGTGTTGGAACGCCGATGATTTGTAGTGACATACCTCAAAACACAGCAGTTTTAGAAAATGGTCAAGTCTTATTTTTTGAATCAAAAAATGCAGATGATTTAGCAGAAAAAATAAATTGGGCTTTTGAAAACGAAACGAAGATGAACGATTTTTCAAAAAATGCTAAACAAATTATTGAAGAAAAATATTTGGTTTCTAGAGTGGCAGAAAAGTACAATGATTTATATAATGAAGTAATCTCTCATGAGTAATTTTAATAAAAAGAAAATAATTTCGAAAGTTGCACCTGTCATTTCAGGTTTGCAAATGCATCGATTATTTCAGCCTTTTTATTCAGGGATGGGACAGATTTTGACTTTCCATCGAGTGGTCGAAGATAAAATGAATTTCCGAATTCATAATCATCAAAGCCTTGAAGTCACTCCTGAACAATTAGAACAAACTATCCAGTTTTATAAAAAAAAGAATTACGCATTCTTTTCACTAGATGATTTACATCATGCTTTGACGGTAGAAAAACCTAAGCAAAAGTTTGTCGTATTTACTTTTGATGATGGATACCGCGATAATTTTACCAATGCTTATCCTATTCTAAAAAAGCATAATATTCCATTTTGTATTTATGTAACGACCAATTTTCCCGATCAAGAAGCGATTCTTTGGTGGTATCTTTTAGAAGATTTTTTAAAAGAAAATACGAGCGTCAATTTTCATTGGGAAGGCAAAGATTATTTAATTGCTTCCAAAACGATTTCGGAAAAAGAAATGGCCTTTGATCAAATTAGAACTTTGATTAATCAATCTTTTTCTAAAGGAAATTTTTTGGAGATGTTAGATGTGGTTTTTGGAAAAAAGGAAATAGACTATTTGTCCTATGTGAAAAAAATGGCGATGAGTTGGGAAGAGATAAAATTAATTTCGCAAGATCCTCTCGTGACAATTGGAGCTCATACGGTCAATCATTTTCCACTCACAAGATTAGATTCTAATGATTTGGAATTTGAAATTTTAGAATCAAAAAGAATAATAGAAAAGTATATCCAACAACCTGTTGACCATTTTGCTTATCCATTTGGAAAAGTAACAGAAGCTTCTTTTAGAGAATTTGAAATGGTCAAATCGTTAGGTTTGAAAACAGGAACAACAACTCGAATTGGAAATATTTTTTCTCAACATAAAAACTATTTAGAGTGCTTGCCAAGGATTAGCCTTAATCAGGTTTCTACTTCATCTGTGTTAAATATGCAAGCAAGTGGGATGTTACCTTTCATTTACCACAAAGGCAAAAAAGTAATATCGAATTAAGGAGTGTTTTTGTCGTTTCTAAAACATTGAAATGCACCAATTTGAAAACTGTTGGTTTTGTATCAAAAAAGCTTTAATTTTATATATGGATCTAAACTTTTTTTGAGTAGGTCTGGGAATTAATTTTGAACAACTTTATATTTGGGATGTTTTAAAATTATTCCACTTACCGATTATTCCAATTCAACTGGTTTTATTCCTTGTAGCCGTTTTAGAATTTTTTAAACTGATAGCTCAAAGGAAAAATTAATCAAAATTACAGTATTCTAAAATTACTGGTTACATATGCAGGCAGCATATATAGCGTCTGGTTAATTTTAGTTTAAACCTCGAAAAAAAAAAGAAAATGAATCGTTGCTTACTTTTATTTTTCAGTTGCTTTATTTTTATCCAAATGGTCGCTCAGGATAATTTTACCATTATTGTGCTACCTGATACACAACATTATTGTGATTATGGACCTGCTTCGAATGCAATTTTTTCAGCACAAACCCAATGGATCGTAGACAATAGAGCGAGTAAAAACATTGTTTTTGTAAGTAGTGTGGGAGATATTGTTCAAAATGCGAACAAAGCAACTGAATGGGCACTTGCAGATAGTGCTTATGATTTAATTGAAGATCCAAACACAACAACCCTTACAGATGGTATTCCTTATGGTTTATCCGTAGGGAATTGTGATCAATATCCTAAAAGGCGGACTGGGATGACTGCTGAATATAATACACATTTTGGGGTAAGTCGATTTTCAGGGCGTGGTTATTATGGAGGACATTATGGATCAAAGAATGATAATAGTTATCAATTTTTTAGTGCTAGTGGACTTGATTTTATTATTATTCACCTTGAGTATGATCAGGATTCAATTGGATATCAACATCAAATAGATGTATTAAATTGGGCTGATAGTTTATTAACAGCTAATAGTGATAAAAGAGCTATTGTTACTTCTCATTTTATGATTGATCGCGGAAATGAAGGAGATGCCCCATCTACAGAGAATCCATATCCAGGGAAATTTGGTCCTCAAGGAGAAGAAATTTTTGACGCATTAAAACATAATGAAAACCTTTTTTTAATGCTAGGTGGTCATATAGCAACAGAAGGGGAAAGAGACGATGTGGGGCCAAACGGCAATACTATTTACACCCTTCTTTCTGATTATCAGAACCAAGATCCTCCTGGAGGAGAGGGGGGAAATGGTTGGCTTCGAATCATGGAATTTTCACCAGGAACAAACACTATCACAGTTTCAACTTATTCGCCTACTCATGATAATGGTGATGGTACCTATGGTGCTTTTGGTGATACTCCCTATGAAGATATGGGAGGGACGGCTGCTAACAGTTTTGGAGGGTTTGGTTCTATTTCAGAACCATTTACTTTAGCATATGATATGACAACTGCTCTTCCTGTAGAACTTACTAATTTTCAAGTAAGGAAAGAGGGTAAAGAATCTAGGATTAGTTGGAAGACTGAATCTGAGGAAAACAACAGAGGTTTTGAAATACAGAAAAGCGAAGATGGAGAGAATTGGGAAGAACTAGCTTGGGTAAACGGAAAAGGTACAACTAATATTTCTCAGTCGTATTCTTATACAGATTATAATCCAAGTAATGGAAACAATTATTATCGTATACGCCAAGTAGATAATGATGATACAGAAACTTTTTCTCCAATTAGAGTAGTAAGTTTTGATTTCTCTTTGGAAGCTGCGATTATTTATCCTAATCCAATCTGGGATGAACTAACAGTAGAAATGCCAAAAGCCAATATCGGAAAAGTAACTTTTGAAATTAGAGATGTAACAGGGAGAGAGGTCATGATTGAACAGGTGGATCTAAAAGATGAAATTTATAAAATTAATACAGATAGTTTAGATCGAGGATTATATTATCTCAATATTTACACTAAAACTGCTTTAGTCTCCCATTCGTTTGTCAAAATGAATTAGTGGTATTTAATGATTTTGAATGGTGGTTTTATCTTAGATGCTTAAGTGTCATAACTAAAGCATCTACGATAAAACCAAAGATTTTAATTGCAAAATTGTATCCTATTTCTGACTTAAATTAGTTTGTTTCAATCAAATAAATATTGTCCACATCTTGTAAATCAAGTAATGGAATTATTTCATTGATATTATTGATATACTCCTTATCATCTGGCGAATAAGATTGATACAAATCATATAATAAAATACCTTCTTCTTTTACAGGGAATGAATTCTTATTGTATTTAATTTCACCTTTCGCTTTCTTCCTCCAGACATACCAAAGTAACTTGTCATCATTAGCTTGAGAGTAAAGAATATCTCCTTTAGAGAATTTTTTAAGTGCATCATTTAACAGTCCTCTTCTGGTCAAAAAGGGCTTGGTATCTGAGTATTTTTGTAAGTCTTCATACTGTTGACTTATCACTTGCTTGGAGCCATTGGAAGAAGGAGTAGGAAAACTAGATCGTTCCAAATGGATTAATTTTGGTTGTTTTAAAACAGGAGTTCCATTTGTGATCTTTCCCCCAATTTTGCCTTTACTAATTTTTTTGATTTTTTGTGGCAACTCTGTTAGATTAGTTTTCCATTTTCGAAAGGTAAGGATGTCAAGACCCATTTTGTCAATTAATAAGCTTCTGGAGCTTTTAACTATTTTTTGCTTTATCAGAGTAGTTTGATAATTAATAGTTGAAAAGTGGATAGTAGGCTTGTATAATTTAATACTCGAATCTGCAAAACGGTCTTTGTAACTATTCGTTCCAGGGGTCATGTCGAAAATTTCGTAGCCTTTTTCAGTTAAATATTCAGCCAATCTGATAAATAGTAAAGTTCCTGGGGAGTATCTATACTGAGACGGATCAAAACTAGTTATTCGTCCAATAAAATAATTCTTAGACATAACTCCTTGATTGAAAGAAAGGAGTTGGTCATCCAACCAAAGGGCTACAGGTAAGATGGTACCTGGCTCGGAAAGTTGTTCACAGAAATAATCTATTTTATTTGGGTCACTTTTAAAGGGGAGTGAATTGTTAACTGCTTCCTTTCTAAAATCAATTTGATTTTTTGCAATATCAAGAACTTCACGCAAATACTCAGGATCGGAGATGATCTCAAAGCGAAAATTTCCGAGTCTTTTATAACGATTAAAATTGGACTTAATAGATTTATTTTTCAATAACTTTTTAAGTCTTGCAGGATCTGTTAGATTCCACCTCGGTGAAAGGGTCTCTTCACATGTCATATGCATACCAGGATCAAGAGCTGACTTCAAGACATCAATCGAAAGACCAGGTGATAAGACCGACCAAAATAAATTTTTAATAGGGAATTCGTCTTTGATTATACTAAATACTTTTCGAAGAAATGGAATTTCATATTCAGGTTTTGCTAACCACCCTCGATATTGAGGATGTCCAGCATGTTTTAATTCTTGATTTTTCTCATCCCAGACCATTCCAAGGAAACCAACCAATTCATTAGAATTATTGAAAGCTGTGAAAATGACAGGCTCATTAACTGCTGAATAATGACGATACCAAACAGAAAGGATTTCTGCCTCTTGCATACGACAATAAACAGATCGGCCGACAGCTAATTCCTTCCATTGCTTAATAAACACATCAGAACTAATTAGTTCAAGTGCTTCTTCCGCACGATGAGATTGAATTGACTTAAATTGCATTTAGCTAGTTGTTCGTTTTTTATAATAAAATTGAGAATATAACAGTATTCCATTCTTTGCCTTTGATCTCCTTTATTTCTTCAAAGAGTGGATGATCAGTTATTAAATCTCGAAGCCTTGGACAATTATAGATAATGGTAATTTTCCTTGGTTTTTTTTGAAAAGATTCCTGGATATTTTGAAGGACTACTTTTAAAACGGCTTCTGGAAAAGGATTGAAAAGATAAAAATGTGAATAGCGTTCCAGGTCCTTATATTCTGAAGCGTTACAATGGAATATCTCTGTGTTTTTAATCCCTAATATGGTGAAATTATTCCTACAGATTTTAGTTAATCGTTCAGATAATTCTACTCCAGCGATCAAACTAAAATCGAATTTAGACATAGTGACCATCGCTGCTCCTTTTCCAGATCCATAATCTAATATAGAGTCAGTTGACTGAATATCTAATTCCTTTAGCACTATATTCAACTCTTCTTCTGAGGAGGGGGCATAGGCTTTAGCAATATCATCTGAAAAACCGAGCTCATCCAACATATGGTGTTTGGTGAAATCCAATCCCTGTAATTTTTCCATTATGATATTTACCCTATGAAATAGTGCTTTTGGGATTCTTTAAATTTTGCTTTTAAGGTTCAAATTTAAAGTTTTAATTAATTAAAATGAAATAGATTACTAAAAGTTAAATCAGAATCTACTACTTGTAAAAAAGTCAATGAATTCCAAGTACAGATATGGTATATTTTAATTTATTATCAGGAAATATTAGGTAGGTAAGATTCTTATGGATATAAGAAAAAATTAAGTATGTGATACTATTACTTTTCTTTCAAAATTCACTCCAAAACCTAATTCAGATTTAATCCAATTTCAAATAGAATAGTCAAATTTTGAAATATTGGTATTTATAATAGAATTAAGTAATTGAATTTTTTATTTTTGTGAAAAATATGGAATATTTTAATTTTGAGGTGCTGATTTTTTGTCAATAATTAAGTAATTTAGAGGAACGAATTGATCGCCGTTTATGATTCCTCATTTGTTAAAAAATCGTGAATCACCCAAAACCCATCGAACTATAATTTATTTTCCCTTAATAATCACACTATGAAAAACATTTCCATTTTCTTTGTATCGCTTTTTATGGCATTAACCATAAATTCTTTTGCACAAGTCAGACCCGATTTAATTGATGATTTTTCCGCAGCTGAAAGGGCTACCTTAGTTGATTTAATGCAGCAATACATTACTTCTGATGTTGTAGAATGGCATTGCGATTTTTTAGAAAAAACTAATAATGTTTTTCCTGATTTAGAAATTCATGATGATTTTAATTTCATGCCCTTTCATAGAGCTTATTTAGAAGGGATGGAAGATTTTTTTATTTTAAATGGTCATCCAGAATTTGTTCCTCTTCCTGCTTGGAATCCTAAATTTGCTACACCTCAAGAATTTCGATTAGTTGATGCAGATTGTATGTTAACTGATTGTAGCATTAATGTCTCGGGAGGGCCATCAAATTATTGTGAAGAGCCTGATGACTGGAGTCCAGATGTAGACCGTGATGATTATAATGAATTAGATGATCTTTGCGATTATGATTATAATCCTCCATCGCCACCCCCAGTACCTTGGGAGGGAGATGATGGTGAGTTGAGTAGAACCCTTGAGACACCTTACCATAATGATGTCCATATTAATATGGATAACAACATGAAATCTTATGCATCTCCTTCTTCTCCAATTTTTTGGAACTGGCATGCTTATCTAGATGATATGTGGAAAGAATGGGAATGTAATTGTCCTCAATCAAATACACAAAATGTGGATTTATATATGAAGGATAATACTAAAATTATGTTACATACTCGAGACGTAGGAGAAGAGCCGAATATTGGTCCAATTTGGGAAAGTGGCGATATATGGATTAGAAATCAAAACGACGGATTCACCAATGATACAAATGAAGAGGCTGAATATACTGGCTCTTCTAACCCAATATATGTTTATGTAAGAGTAAGAAATAGAGGCTGTAGTGCTTCTGCAATTAATGAACATCAGTTATCATTGCATTGGTCAAAAGGAAATGGAAATTCGTCATCTACTTGGCCAAGTTATTGGAATGGAACTATCACAAATGGATATGGAGTAGTTATGGGAGATGAAATAAGTACTCAGACTATTCCTGTTATTGGTGCCCAAGAATCTAAAATTTTGGAGTTTGAATGGTTTCCACCTGATCCAGATAATTTTAATGGAAATTCTTCGAACTTTCGCCTTTTGGCTAGGAAAGAAGGTTCAACTAATGACCCTATGGCGGTGGCAGAAGGCTCAGACGTTGATGATAATGTAGATGATAATAACAATATAGCTGGTAGGGGTATTACGATTGTAAATAATGCGCCTCTTCCTGTTGAGTTAACCTCTTTTTCTGGAAAAAGAATAAGAGAAGAAATTCAACTTTCTTGGTATACCGCTACCGAAACTCAAAACAAGGGTTTTGAAATTCATCGTAGCTCAAATGCTGAATCCTGGGAAGAAATAGGTTGGGTAGATGGAAATGGGACAAGTAACCAACAACACTTTTACATTTTCGATGATAGACTACCACAGGATGGTATAAATTATTATCGATTGAAACAAGTTGATTTTGATGGTGGTTTTGGATATTCAGAAATAATAGCTATTGAAGGTGAGCAATCAAATTTTGATATTCGGGTTTTTCCAAATCCATCAAAAAGAAAATTCAATATCCAGATTAAGAATCCTTTAAATCAAAATATGAAAATACAAATTCATAATAATTTAGGAATGAGAGTTTGGGAAAGTGATTTGATTTCAGATGAATCGAATTGGAGTAAGGAATTAGAAATTGAAAGAAATGGCATTTATTTAATTTCTGTCGAAATCGGAAATGAGATTCATTTTGAACGAGTTGTAATAATGGGGAAAAATTAGTAATTGAAATTATCAACAAGACTTAGTGTTTGGATAAAATATCATCTTATTGATATTATCAATAAAAAAAGCGAATCAGGAATGATTCGCTTTTTTTTTATTGAATTAGGTTAAATATATACCATAAAAATGCTAAGCATAGTAGAAATAAAAACACATCCCAGAAACTTGATAGAGTTTCCGAAATGTGCTTTTTAAAATATTTAAAAATGGATTATAACTTGCATTATTTACTATACTTCGTTTTTGAGTAATATGTCTTACGATCTGCCGTGAATCTTTTTAATGGTTTTCCATGTTTAGTAAGTAGTACTTCTTTTTTTCCGTTTTTCTTAACAGCCTGAACCCTTAAGTAATCAACGTTCCAATTATCTCCTCCCATTCCACCTTTAAAAGTTGTTTCAAGTTTTACACCAAGTATGTCTTTAGCCTCAATAGGTTTATCTAATTTGACTTCGACAGTTTGAGTATTATTGTCTGGCCATCGGTGTTTTCTATTTACGCAATTTTGACGTTTTTCTTTTCCTCCCTTTAAGGCTATACAAATATTAACGTTATCATTTCCACCTCTCAGATCATCTCCTCCAGTTTTAATATCAATCAATAATTTACTGACCAAATTGCTAGAGCTTGGTTTTGGATTAGAATTTGAGATACGTGGAGGACTGGCTTTTCTATAGTTTTCATCGATGAAATAAGTTCTCCATTGTTTGTTTACTTTACCAATAATCTGGCATTTTCCTCTAACCATTTTTACTTTATACTGATCATAACATTTGTTTTTTGGGTTAGGAAATAAAGCACAAATCGTTTTTGGATAATTAGGATCGTAGATGAAAATTCTAACATTTTTCTTTTTTGGATCCTTATCCCTTTTTCTTTTATATCCACCCATGTCATATCCAATGGCCAATACTTGATGGTGTCGTTGCATGTCGTTTTTTATATTAAACAAGCCAAGAGGAACAGGCTTATTTTTATCAATTGATTTTTTCAAATCCACATATAATCTTCTCTCTAATCCCCAATAGAAGAATTCTTCATCTCTAGATCCAAAAGGATTTACAGTTAGTTCAGCCCATTTGTCTAAACTTTGGAAGGAGTTCAATTGACGGTTGTAAATGTATTGATGTAATCTAGTTCCTGTAGCAGGAATATGACTTTGATTAGGGGAAGATTTTCTTGCAAAAAAATAATCTGCCGCAGCATATGACATACCTCCGCAAAGTCCACTAGTAGTAATCTTTATAGATCCAGCATCACCTACGCTTGATTTAAATCTATTCGTAAACTTGAATCCATGTTTATTTACATCGAAAGTAGTGAATCGAGATTGCCCAGTTAAAAATGTACTACAAAAAAGAAGGAGAAACAAAATTTGCTTTTTCATGATTTGGTATTTTAGATCAATTAAAAATTATTATTTATTTGACCTATTGTTCCTTCAATCAGAAAAAGGTTAATCAGATTTTAGTTTTTTTTTGAAAATAAATAAATAAAGCTGCAAGAGCAATCAAAAAGGCAAGTATTCCGAGATATAAAACTGAGGAAGATTCCTCAAAAACAAGAGGTGTTGTATCTCCAGAAGCAATAAATCCAGCCCAATAATAAGGATGTTTCATTTGTGCAGGAATCGCATCATTATTAAGCCATGAAAGTTTTGCTAAACGCAATGCTTCATCTTTTTCATTACCGGCTTTTAAATTTTTATAAAAATCAATCATAATTTGAGAAGTCGCTTCGTCAGGAACTTTCCAAAGACTCATAATCGAGGCAGGTACCCCAGCATAAGTAAAAGCATGAGCCAAAGAAAGGACTCCTTCTCCTTTTTTTATTTTTCCAAAACCGGAGTTACAAGCTGATAGTACGACAAGATCTGCCTGTAACTTCTTGTTGTACAACTCTATGGCATAAAGTCTATTATCTTCTGAGCTGTCTTGGTTGACTGGACTAAATAAGAGGTGAGATAGCATCGGCTCATTTTCGTTAATCATGGAATGCATGGCTAAATGTAAAATCTTAAACTGAGAGGCTAAAGACATACTTGGTGTAAAACTTGAAACAACTTTTAAAGGTGGAATGGGAGGAGATAATTGGAACGTTGATTACTTAAGGGTTCAGGCTGTTAAGAAAAACG
>CAJQQY010000409.1 GCA_905480595.1 uncultured Saprospiraceae bacterium
AGGTGACACGCCTGAAGACCGATTGGCAAAAGCTCCAACGGAATTTGAAAAAGATATGCTTTCCGCTGTAGAAATTTTATACACCGAAGGCGAGAAAAAAGAACAAGATGTTGCCTATAAAGATCAGATGGAAAAGCTTTATAAAAAATATGAAGGCAATCATGAAGTAGCTGCATTCTATGCACTTTCACTTTTGGGTTCCGTCAAAGGTGGACGAAATACTGAGACTTACGAAAAGGGCGCACGTATTGCTCAAAGCATCATCGATGAAAATCCAAATCATCCAGGTGCATTGCATTATTTAATTCATTCTTACGATGATCCCGACCACGCAAAGTTAGCTTTGTCTGCGGCACACAGTTATTCCAAAGTTGCTCCCGATGCTGAACATGCATTGCATATGCCTTCTCATATTTATGTCGCGATGGGAATGTGGGACGAAGTGATTAGTTCAAATATTGCAAGTTACGATGCAAGTGTAGCGCGAATGAAAGATAAAGGTTTGGACAATGATGCAAGAGGTTATCATGCTTTCAAATGGTTGATGTATGGATATTTACAAAAGGGAAATTTTGAGAAAGCCAAAGAGATGGTTTACGATATGAAAAAATATTGCGATGAAAAACCTTCCTCAAAAGCTCGATCACATTTCATTATGATGCAAGGCGCTTACTTAACCGAATCTGGAGATTGGGAAGATTCAATTGCCTTGAAAACTGTTGATTTGGAAGAATTAGGTTTACCGACCAAAGCTGTCCAACATTTCACTCAAGGCATGTTAGCTTATCATCAAAAAGATAAAACAGCGGTAACCAATGCAATCAAGGAAATCAGTAAACTTCGAATCGATGGAGAAGCGCGAATGGTTGTCGGTCAGGCAAAAACCTGCAGCGGAGTTTCAAGGTATAAACAACCTCCAACCAAAAATGGAGTAAATACTGCAAAAGTAATGGAGATGGAATTGAATGCAGTTTTAGCAATGCTAGATGAAGATAATGCGACCGCTGAAAAATGGTTAAAAGAAGCAACCTCCTTAGAAAGTGAAACCACTTTCAGCTATGGCCCTCCTAATATTGTCAAACCTTCACATGAATTTTATGGTGAATGGTTATTAGCAAATAATAAAAAAGAAGAAGCAAAAGCATTATTTGAAGATCAGTTGGAACGTGCACCAAAAAGATTACTAGCTGAAAAAGGTTTGAAAAAATCAACTATGTAATTTTTTTTCACTAATTGAAACGCTAATTAAAAAACCCAACGTTTCGATTTACTACTAGCCTTATTCTTTTAGGAAAAAACCACTTAAAAAGAAAATGCTTCCTGCCATCCACAGCAAGAAGCATTTTCTTTTTTAACCCATTAGGATTTTTTCAAACCAAAATAAAAAATGTATTTTGTTCAAAGTTCCAAAGCAATAAAAAATCCCACCACATGTTTTCATAGAAATTGAAACAAAATATTCCAAGTAACTTCGATATCATTTTTAGAAAAAATTAAAACTAAAGCATTTTGACTAACACCAAATTAATTTTAACAATCATACTATCTATACTCCTTTCTCTAAATCTTTTTTCTCAAAAAAAGAAAAGAAAGAAAAGGTCCCAATCAAATCCTATAAAAAAATAATCAAATCAAATGCTATCACCGATAATGGCTTTTTCAAAATCCATAAAGTCGATGATCTTTATTATTTCGAAATCCCAGAAGATCAACTGGATAGAGAAATTTTAGTCGTCAGTCGTCTATCAGGAACGGGGGAAGGAAGTCGAGGAATTGCAGGAATGAAAGCTCGACCTCAGCAAGTCATTCGTTGGCATCGACAAGACGATAAATTATTGTTGCGTTCTGTTTCATACAATAGTGTGGCAAATGAAACTACTCCAATCTATGAATCTGTTCGACGAAATAATTTCGAACCAGTAGTCATGTCCTTCCCCATTCGAGCACTTGGCAAAAACCGTAAAAGCATTGTTATACAAGTCAATGAATTGTTCACAACCCACGTTCCATTGATCAGCGCAGCACCTTCTTATGGAAGTTATAATTCATTAGATGAAAATCGAAGTTTCATTGTTAGCATGAAAATCTTTCCAAATAACATGGAAATCAAACACGTGCTAACTTATAATTCTCCCGGCAATAGCTCAGGTGCCGTTTCCTATGAAATGAATCAGTCTTTCGTTTTATTGCCAAAAGAACCAATGCAACCTCGTTTCTACGACGAGCGTGTTGGCTATTTTTCCATCAGTCAAACTGATTATGGTTTAGATGAACAAAAAGCCACCAAACGGCAATACATCACTCGCTGGCGCTTGGAACCAAAAGACATGGATGCGTTCAAAAGAGGCGAACTCGTCGAACCTAAAAAACCCATCGTTTACTACATTGATCCCTCCACTCCTGGAAAATGGAAACCATATCTCAAAGCAGGTATAGAAGATTGGGCTGTAGCTTTCGAGCAAGCAGGTTTTAAAAATGCCATCTTCGTAAAAGATGCGCCAACTAAAGAAGAAGATCCCGACTGGACACCTGAAGATGTTAGGAATTCAGTTATTAGATATGTCTCCACTCAACAACAAAATGCAGTCGGGCCACATGTTCACGATCCTCGATCAGGAGAGATCATTGAGAGTGATATTTTATGGTATCACAATGTGATGAATATGTTGCGCAATTGGTATTTCGTCCAAACTTCAGCTGTCAATCCAGAAGCTCGAAAAGTAAAATTTGATGATGAAGTGATGGGAAAATTGATTCGCTATGTTGCTGCTCACGAAGTTGGTCACACGCTTGGTTTGACTCATAATATGGGCGCAAGTTCTGCTTATCCAGTTGACTCTTTGCGCTCTGCAACTTTTACAAATACGATGAGTTTGTCGCCTTCGATTATGGATTATGCGCGATTCAACTATGTCGCTCAACCAGAAGACAAAGGTGTTGCACTTTTGCCAATCGTAAGTGTTTACGATAAATATGCTATCGAGTGGGGCTATCGTCCGATCCCTAAAGCCACGAGTTCTGAAGAAGAAAATCCAACATTGAACGATTGGATCTTAGCTCATAACGACGATCCAAAATATCGTTATGGAAAACAAGTTTATTACTCCATAGATCCAAGTTCACAAACGGAAGACTTGGGTGATAATGCTATGATTGCTTCAACCTATGGAATTGAAAATTTGAAAATCGTCGTTCCTAATTTATTAAAATGGACCAATGAAGATGGGAAAAATTATGCAGATTTAGCAGAACTATATTCCAATGTTTTACGACAATGGGAACGCTACATGTATCATGTAGAAACAAATATTGGAGGTGTTTATGAAAATCTAAAAACCTACGATCAAGAAGGAGAAGTCTATCAATATGTTCCAAAAGAAAAGCAGCGAGAAGCCGTCGCATTTTTAAGTAAACAACTTTTCCAAACGCCTTACTGGCTAGTCGAAGAAGATATTTTACGACGAATAGAATCTTCTGGAACGATCAATCGAATTGGAAATTATCAGCGAAAAGTCCTCAACGACATTCTCGAACCGAACCGCCTTGCTCGCCTCATCGAAGACGAATCTATGAATGGAGAAAAAGCATATTCCATGATTGAGTTGTTCGATGATCTCCGGTTAAGCATTTGGTCAGAGTTAAAAAATGGCGATGCTATCGATACTTATCGAAGAAATTTACAACGAACTCACATTGAAAGAATTGGGACTTTAATGGAAACTCGGCGAGGAGGTAATACTTCCATTCGCTACTTTGATGATGGAAGTTATGGGTACAGCGCCATCAATGTGAGTACTTCTGATGTGCGTCCAATGGCTCGTGCAGACTTGAAAAATTTGAAAAAAGAAATCAAAGAAGCACTTCCTCGTTTTAAAGATGAGATGTCTATTTTTCATTTGGAAGATGCATTGGAACAAATTGATTTGATGCTTAATCCAAATAAATAATTTTTATTTTTTACTAAAATTTAAAAACTTTTTGACTTTCTCGTAGTTTCTACGTTATATTTGCGCCACATAAAAAAATACTAAATTCATATTTATGTTATTTTCAACTATGCATCATTGCCGTCATCATCATCACAAGTTCCTCGGGACGAATGGCGACGCTATGAATATAGTTGAATGATTTTTTATCTAGTAAAAAATCAAAAATCGGTTGGCCATTTATTTTGGTCAACCGATTTTTTTTTGCCTAAAATTCACTTTGAAAAATTAAACCTATAAAAAATGCAATCACCAACTTTAAAAATCGCTATACAAAAATCAGGTCGTCTTAGCGATGATTCTAAAAAACTACTCAAAGAATGTGGGATTAAATTCAGCAATGGAAAAAGCCAATTAGTTGCACCTGCTACCAATTTTCCCATTGAAATATTGTACCTCCGAGTTGCTGATATTCCTCAATATGTTGCTGATGGAATTGCAGATATCGGGATCATTGGAGAGAATGTTTTTTTAGAAAAGAACGAAAACATTGAAAATGCAAAAGCACTCGGTTTTTCCAAATGTAGACTTTCTCTCGCCATTCAAAAATCTGAAACTTACACCGACCTTAGCTTTTTTGAAGGAAAAAAAATCGCCACTTCTTACCCAGTCATCCTTTCCAATTTTTTAGAAAAAAACAACATCAAATCTGACATTCACAAAATCAGCGGTTCCGTTGAGATCGCTCCGAACATTGGTTTAGCAGATGCCGTTTGCGACATTGTAAGTACAGGAAGCACCTTATTATCAAATGGATTAAAAGAGGTGACGACCATTTTAAAATCACAGGCGATCTTAGTTAAAAACAAAAATTTAACTGATGAGAAAGTAGATATTTTTGAAAAATTACTTTTCCGAATTGATGCCGTTCAAGCTGCACAAGCTTCAAAATACATTTTACTTAATGCTCCAAACGAGACAATTCCTGAAATTATAAAAATACTTCCAGGTGCAAAAAGTCCAACCATTCTGCCTTTGGCTTTGGAGGGATGGAGTTCACTTCACTCGGTAGTTCAAGAAGAAACATTTTGGGAAGTCATCGATGAACTCAAACAAAAGGGAGCAGAAGGAATTTTGGTTATTCCAATTGAAAAAATAATCGCTTAAAATAATTTTATAATGAAAATTTATAATAATCCAAATTCGCAAACATGGTCTTCCATTCTAGCTAGGCCGACGATGGATACTCAAAGTTTGAACGCTATCGTTTCCGAAATTTTACAAAAAGTAAAAATAGAAGGAGATGCTGCTTTGCAATTTTTTAATAAAAAATTTGATCAAGTTGAATTAGAAAACATCGAAGTAACAGAGGAAGAAATTGCTGAGGCTGAAAATCAGTTGGATCCAAAATTAAAAAAAGCTATTCAAACAGCTTATCAGAACATCACTAAATTTCACGCTGCGCAAACGACAGAAACCCTCGAAGTCGAAACTATGCCTGGTGTAAAATGTTGGCAAAAAAGTGTTGCAATTGAAAAAGTAGGGCTTTACATTCCTGGTGGCACCGCTCCGCTTTTTTCAACAATTTTAATGCTGGGCATTCCTGCAAAAGTTGCAGGTTGTAAGGAAATTGTAATGTGCTCTCCTCCCCAAAAAGATGGGAAAATAAATGCAGCCATGCTGTACACCGCACAACTTGTCGGCATCCAAAGTATATTTAAAATTGGAGGTGCACAAGCCATCGGAGCGATGACTTACGGAACTGAAACTGTTCCTCAAGTTTATAAAATCTTCGGCCCTGGAAATCAGTTTGTCACAACTGCCAAGCAGCTAGTTAGTCAAGACGGTGTTGCTATTGACATGCCTGCTGGACCTTCTGAAGTTTTAGTTGTTGCTGATAAAACTTGCATACCGAGTTTTGTTGCAGCCGATTTGTTATCGCAAGCGGAACATGGAATCGATAGTCAAGTTGTCTTAGTTACTTTTTCTGAAGAAACTGCGGAAGCAATCTTATCCGAAGCAGAGCAACAACTTAAACAACTTCCTCGAAAAAAAATCGCAGGTCAAGCTTTAGAAAATAGCCCCGTAATTATTTTTGACAACAATATTCCTGCATTAAAATTGATTAACGAATACGCTCCGGAACACTTAATCATTGCCACAAAAGACGCTGACGATTTTGCTAAAAAGATCATCAACGCCGGTTCTATTTTTATTGGAAATTTCACTCCTGAATCTGTTGGAGATTACGCTTCTGGAACTAACCACACTTTACCAACCAATGGTTATGCAAAAAATTATAGTGGAGTTAATTTAGATGCTTTTTCCAAAAAAATAACTTATCAAAAATTAACAGCAGATGGTTTAAAAAATTTAGGACCTACCGTAGAATTAATGGCCGAAGCGGAACAACTTGAAGGGCACAAAAACGCAGTAACGATAAGACTTAACAATATATCTACAAGTTCAAAAAAGAGTGTTTTTCAAAAACGAAGTATTAAAGACTTAGTGCGAAAAAATATTTTAAAAATGTTTGCTTATTCTTCAGCTCGAAGTGAATTCGAAGGAGCAGCTGAAGTGTTTTTAGATGCTAACGAAAACCCTTTTGATAACGGAATGAATCGTTATCCTGATCCTTTTCAAAATGAATTAAAAAATAAAATTGGTAAGTGGCGAAATGTTCCACAACAAAATATTTTCTTAGGAAATGGAAGCGACGAAATCATCGGTTTATTGATCCAAACTTTTTGTCAGCCAAAGAAAGATAACGTGATTATTCTTCCTCCTACATTTGGCGTTTACGAAGTTGCCGCTACAATCGGAGAGGTTGGAATTAAGAAAATTAATTTGGATGAAAAATTTCAACCGAAGGAAAATGTAATTTTAAAATCAGCTGATTCGAATGACAAAATCCTCTTTATTTGTTCTCCAAATAATCCAACTGGAAATAGTTTTGATTTTGGAAAAATTGAAAAACTGATTTCCGAGTTTGATGGAATTGTAGTTGTAGATGAGGCATACATCGATTTTTCCCAAAACGAATCTTGCACTTCTCTTTTAGAAAAAAATGAAAATCTTATCATTCTACAAACCTTTTCCAAAGCACTTGGGATGGCTGGAGCGAGATTAGGAATGGCTTTCGCTTCCGAAGAAATCATTGGCTATTTGAATAAAGTCAAGATGCCTTATAACATTAATGAACTCACTCAAAAAACTGCGCTCAATGCATTAGAACAAAAAGATGTTTTCCAACAACAAATAGAAACGATTTTGGCACAACGTCTTTTTTTAGAAAATGAATTATCACAATTCGATTTTGTAGAAATGATTTACCCTTCCGATGCAAATTTTTTATTGGTAAAGGTTAATGAACCAAGTGAGTTATATCAATTTTTAATCTCACGTAAAATCATTGTTAGAAATCGTTCAAAACAAGTTGGATGCAAAGGCTGTTTACGATTTACTGTAGGATTAGAAAAAGAAAATTTGCGATTAATTGAAACTTTAAAAGTTTACCAACCTCAAACTATCTTAAAATGAAAAAAGTACTTTTTATAGATCGTGATGGCACGCTAGTCATCGAACCACCAATTGATTATCAACTCGACTCCTTGGAAAAACTAGAGTTTTATCCAAAGGTTTTCCAATACCTTTCTCGCATTGTCGATGAAATGGATTTCGAATTAGTCATGGTCACGAACCAAGATGGATTGGGAACAGACTCATTTACAGAAGAAACATTTCATCTTCCACACAACATGATGATGAAGGCTTTTTCAAATGAAGGAATTGAATTTAAAGAAGTCATCATCGACAAAACTTTCCCTCACGAAAATGCACCAACTCGAAAACCACAAACTGGTTTACTCACTCAATACATGAATGGCGAGTATGATTTAGAAAATTCATTTGTCATCGGTGATCGATTATCTGATATGCAATTGGCCGTTAATCTTGGTGCAAAAGGAATTTACATCAATGGTGAAGAACCCCATACAGATGCTAATGCTCAAAAAAACATTGATTTTAAAAAAGTAGAAAAGGCTATTGCTTTGACTACAACTGAATGGCGTGACATTTATCTTTTGCTAAAAAATCCTCCTCGTAAAAGTATTGTTACAAGAACCACCAAAGAAACGGATATTCAAATCAAACTTAACCTAGATGGCGAAGGAAAATCTAAAAATGAAACAGGAATTGGTTTTTTTGATCACATGTTGGATCAGTTAGCAAGGCACTCAGGATGTGATTTGGAAGTGACGGTCAAAGGTGATTTACACATTGATGAGCACCATACTATTGAAGATACTGCTCTTGCTTTGGGAGAAGCATTTGCCGAAGCTTTGGGAAGTAAAATGGGAATAGAGCGCTATGGATTCTGTTTACCGATGGATGATTGTTTGGCACAAGTGGCCATTGATTTTGGAGGAAGGAGTTGGTTGGTTTGGGAAGCAGAATTTAAGCGTGAAATGATTGGACAGATGCCAACGGAAATGTTTTATCATTTTTTCAAATCATTTACGGACACCGCAAAATGTAACTTGAATATAAAAGTGGAAGGCACCAATGAACACCACAAAATCGAAGCAATTTTTAAAGCGTGGGCGAAATCAATAAAAATGGCGAAGAAACGGGACTTGGAAAATCAACAATTACCCAGCACAAAAGGAATTTTATAAAATGAAAATAGCAATTATAGATTATCACGCCGGGAATGTTCAATCCGTCAAATTTGCTTTGGAACGATTGGGTGCAAATGGATTTTTGACTAGCGACTCAGAAGAAATTTCAAGTGCTGACAAAGTTATTTTCCCAGGCGTTGGAGAAGCAAGTTCAACCATGAATCATTTGCAAAAATTAGGTTTGGAAAAAATAATACCGAATCTAAAACAACCAGTCCTAGGTGTTTGCCTTGGCATGCAATTGATGTGCAGTCACTCCGAGGAAAACGATACAGACTGTTTGAATATCATTCCACAAAAAGTAGTTCGTTTTCGCCCCAAATCGAAAAAAACAAAAGTACCACATGTTGGTTGGAATAAAATTTCAGTCAAAAATGATTCATGGATTTCCGAGCAACTTTCAGAAGAGTATGTTTATTTCGTTCACAGTTATTTTGTGGAAGTTGGTGAATTCACCATCGCAACAACAGATTATGTGCAACCATTTTCAGCCGCTTTACAAAAAGATAATTTTTATGCTACCCAATTTCATCCCGAAAAATCGGGAAGTGTTGGAGAGCAAATTTTAAAAGATTTTTTGAAAAACACTTAACTCATGAAAATAATTCCAGCAATCGATATCATCGATGGAAAATGCGTTCGCCTCACTCAAGGTGATTATGCACAAAAGAAAATATACAACGAAAATCCACTCGAAGTCGCAAAAGAGTTTGAAGCTGGGGGAATCACTAATTTACACTTGGTAGACTTAGATGGCGCAAAGGCGAGTCGAATTATCAATTATAAAACTTTAGAAAAAATCGCTTCACAAACGAATTTAAAAATTGATTTTGGAGGAGGATTAAAGTCCAATGAAGATTTAAAAATCGCTTTCAACTCTGGAGCGAATCAAATTACAGGCGGAACCATTGCCGTTAAAAATCAAGAACTCTTTTTGAGTTGGTTAGAAAAATATGGGAGCGAAAAAATAATCCTTGGAGCTGATGTGAAAAATGAAAAGATTGCCACCAACGGTTGGCAAGAAGAAAGCGATATTGAGCTATTCGATTTTTTAAAAAAATACTTGGAGGCGGGAATTGAATATGTGATTTGTACAGATATTTCAAAAGATGGATTACTGAAAGGAAGTGCAGTTGACTTGTATGAAAAAATTAAAAAACAATTTCCCAAAATTAAATTAATTGCAAGTGGAGGAGTGGTAAGCGTTGAAGAATTAGAAAAATTAAAGAAGTTAGAAATGCACGGAGCAATTATTGGAAAAGCAATTTACGAAGGAAAAATTTCATTATCCGACTTAACCAAATTTAATTAAATCATGCTTGCAAAAAGAATTATTCCTTGTCTTGACATCAAAGATGGAAGAACCGTCAAAGGCGTCAATTTCGTTGGACTTCGAGATGCTGGTGATCCAGTAGAATTAGGAAAACTTTACAGCGAACAAGGTGCTGACGAACTTGTTTTCCTTGACATCACAGCAACTGTTGACAAGCGAAAAACACTCGCTGAATTAGTCAAAAAAATAGCAAAAAATATCAACATCCCTTTTACGGTGGGTGGAGGTATTCGCTCAGTTGAAGATGCAAATGTATTGTTAGAATCAGGAGCAGATAAAATTTCTGTTAATTCAGCTGTAGTTAGAAATCCACAATTGATTAATGATTTGGCGGATAATTTCGGGAGTCAATTTGTTGTCGTGGCGATTGATGCAAAGAATGTTGATGGAGAATGGAAAGTACATTTGAATGGTGGTCGTCTACCTACTGATTTGAATTTACTCGAATGGACGAAGGAATGTGAAGACCGAGGTGCAGGAGAAATTCTATTCACTTCCATGAATCATGATGGAACCAAACAAGGATTTGAAAATGAGATGCTAGCAAAAATGTCATCTGAATTATCAATCCCAATTATCGCATCGGGAGGTGCTGGTTCGATGGAACATTTTTATGACGTATTTACCGAAGGAAAAGCAGATGCAGGTTTGGCAGCGAGTATTTTCCATTTTAAGGAAATTGAAATTTCAGATTTGAAAAAATATTTAAACAAGAAAAAAATTTCAGTAAGGATATAATGAAACGCGAATATCGTGTTCCACAAAAAATAAAAAAATGATAAATAATTTAAATTTCGAAAAAGTAAATGGCTTAATGCCTTGCATCATCCAAGATGAAGCCACGCGAAAAGTTCTCATGCTCGGCTACATGAATGAAGAAGCTTTAGAAAAAACTCAAACCGAAAATCGAGTTACTTTTTTTTCTAGAACAAAAAATCGGCTATGGACAAAAGGTGAAACTTCAGGTAATTTTTTAACTGTAAAAAACATTTCTGTTGATTGTGACAATGATACACTTTTAATAAAAGTTGATCCTGTAGGAGAAGTTTGTCACACCGGTTCAGATACTTGTTTTGATGAAAAGAATGAAGGAGATGCATTTTTATTTCAACTAGAAAAAGTAATTCAAGATCGGAAAAATAATCCCTCTGACAAATCATACACCTCTTCTCTTTTCAAAAAGGAATCAATAAAATCGCTCAAAAAGTGGGCGAAGAAGCAGTCGAAATTGTCATCGAAGCAAAGGACGAAAATGATGATTTATTTTTGGGAGAAGCTGCTGATTTGATGTACCACTATTTGGTTTTATTAGCTGCGAAAAATAAAAATTTGGAAAATGTAATTGAGGTGTTACGAAATCGGCACTTATAATTTTTTTTTTTAAAACTGTAGTTCCACAAAATCATAATCCTCAAAAGGTTGAGGTTATTATTGTTTTGGAAAAAGGAAAAAATAAACTAATATTGTATATCAACGAATAGTTAACTTTTACCATTTCATTTGTTTTGCATTTGTATTTTTTTTTACAATCAAACCGAATAAACAACCTTAAGGAAAACATTATGACATTAGGAGAATTTTTCATTCTACTTGGAGAGAACTCGTTTTACGTAATTGCATTTTTTACATTAATTCCAATAACTGCTTTAATCGCAGGCTTTATGGGGAAAAATGAAGGACACCTTTCTCCTTGGAAATATCTTTATTCTACATTGATTTATTTGGTTTGTGTTCCTGGCATTTTTGCCATCACTCTAAATGTTTACAAATTCTTATTTGAGCGAGGAAGCATTATGGATCTAAATATTTTTACGCAGATCCTTCCTATCATTTCCATGATTGCAACATTATTACTTATTCGTAGCTCGGTAAGTTTGGATAGAATTCCTGGATTTGGAAAACTGTCTGGGATGGCAACAATGATATTAGTTTTATTTACAACCATGTGGTTTTTGGAAAAAACTCGAATCATTATTTTCTCTTACATGCCAATTGGGTATTTCTTTTTGTTGTTAATTATCCTCCTAATTATTTTCCGATTTGGCTGGTCAAAAATGATGAGAGCTTAAAAACTCTTTGACTTATTTTTTCCCTAAAAGTAAAATAAGAATCATCTGTGATACTTTATATATAGTTTATACGGAAAATTATCGGGTGGGTAATCTAGCTCTGAAGAACAGAGCTTTGGTTTTAAAAATTAATTATTGGGTGAATCGGTAACAATGCAATTGGTTTTAATTCTTTCGCACTTCAAAGTTTATAGTTCTTATATCCTCGAATTCTCCATCCAAAAATATCTTCTATTTTTTTCAAAAAATAATTCTTCATACTCTTATCATTCCTAATTATTCGCACTTCACGTCGGCACCATTTTCGAGAATCTCCGACATAATCATAAGAGCCATAAAAATAACAATGCTTCTACATTTCTATTTTATCAGAATCAATACCTTAAATTAATTGTAAAATTTCATCTTCTGATTTTCCAACCGCAACAACTACTTGATCACAAACGGGTAAAATAGACTAAATCGCCTCCACGATTGAATAGTTATACTTGATCGCATTTTTAACAAACGTAAAAACCGCAAACCTTCATTTCGGAATGATTTTTTATTAAATATCATTATATGTGTTTTTTTGCAAAAATAAACTAGAATCAATCTGATTTAATTTACTTTTGCAAAAAACGAAACACTCTTTAAAGACTAAAAATGAGAAAACTCAAAAGATTATTACGTCGACTTTTCCTATCCATACTTTTGATTATTACTGCAATCGTAATTATCAATACAGTTAGTTATTCTTCAAAACAAATTGACGTTTCCGCTGTAAAAAAAATCAAAGTGAGTGATAAAGTTATTCAACGACTTTCTGATGTGACAAAAATTGCTACCGTTTCCTATTCTACTCATGTCGATACCGCTGCATTCATTGAATATCATTCTTATGTTGATTCTGCTTTACCATTGGTCGACTCAATTTTAGAGAAAACGACGATCAATCAATTCAGCCGAATTTACAAATGGCAAGGTCGTAATCCAAATTTGACACCTTACCTTTTAATGGCACATTTGGATGTCGTTCCTGTGGAAAAAGAAAGTCAAGCTCGATGGACTGAACCACCTTACAGCGGAAAGGTCAAAGATAATTTTATTTGGGGAAGAGGCACACTCGATGACAAAGTAAGTGCAATGGGAGTTCTCGAAACTGCAGAAATTTTATTGAAAAAAAATTATGAACCACAACGAACTATTTACTTCGCTTTTGGACATGATGAAGAGGTTGGAGGGAAAAATGGTGCGCAAGCTATCGTTAAATATTTTCAAGAAAAAAATATCAACTTTGAATATGTTCTAGATGAAGGTTCTATCATTGTTGAAAATGCGATACCTGGCTTAAATCCACCTTTGGCATTGATTGGGATTGCAGAGAAAGGATATTGTACTTTGAAGCTGGAAGTCAATTTAGAGCATGGTGGCCACTCTTCGATGCCTCCTGCTGAGACTGCTATTGGCATTTTAAGTCATGCTTTAGCAACTCTGCAAGACAATCCTTTCCCTGCAACTATTTCCCAAACTGCGCAGGAATTATTCGACCATATTGGTCCAGAAATGACCTTACCTAGCAAAGCTATTTTTGCTAACCTTTGGTTATTTGAAAGGATTTTAAAATCTCAATTTGAGAAGTCTGCACCTTCCAACGCTATGATTCGAACGACCATTGCTCCAACGATAATTGAAGGAGGGGTAAAAGATAACGTATTGCCAACCAATGTTTCAGCAACGATAAATTTTAGAATTATTCCAGGTCAGACGAGCGAAACAGTTATTGAATATCTGAATAAAACTATTGATGATGAGCGAGTAAAAGTATCTCGCATAGGTGCTTCTTTTTCAAGTGAACCATCGAAGGTTTCTAGTTCATCTTCTTTTGGTTTTAATGCTTTACAAAAAACGACCAAGGAAATTTTTCCTCAAAGTGTAGTTGCTCCAAGTTTGGTAATTGCAGGAACAGATAGTCGTTTTTATGAACCGGTAAGTGAAAATATTTATCGTTTTATGCCTGTCCAATTAAACAATGATGACTTGAAAAGAATCCATGGAATTGATGAACGAATCAGCATCGAAAACTATAAAACGATGATTGCATTTTATTATCAATTGATTATGAATAGTAGTATTTGATCTTAAAAAAAGAAAAGTCCTTCCTGGTTTTGAAAATCTGGAAGGACTGTCTTCTTCTTTCTCTTCAACTATTCCGAACGAATACTATTGACAGGATCTGCCAAAGCTGCTTTTAACGATTGCAAACCAACTGTTAAAAGTGAAACCCCAATCGCAAAAACTCCCACCAATAAAAATACCCACCATTGAATTCCTAATCGGTAAGCAAAATTTTCTAACCATCCATTCACGAAATACCATGCAATTGGAGCAGCTATAAAAAATGCGATTCCAACTAACTTCAAAAAGTCTTTGCTCAACAATCCAACAATATTTAATACTGATGCACCGAGTACTTTTCGGATTCCAATCTCTTTCGTTTTTCTTTGAATAGTAAAAACAGTCAAGCCAAACAAACCGATCAAGGCAAGAAATAAACAAAGAATCGTAGCATAAGTTAAGCGTTTTCCAAAGTGAGCATACGACTGATATTGCTTCGCAAATTCTTCATCCAAAAAACTAAACGTAACAGGAAAGACTGGTTCCATCTTTCGCCAATAATCAGAAACTAATGCTAATGAACTTCCTATTTCTTTTGTCTCAAAACGAACTGCAACTCCTCCCATCCAAGCCTCATTCATTCGTGCACAAATTGCAACAGGAGCAATTTTAGATTGTAATCCTTTATAATGAAAATCTTCTGTCACTCCGATAATCGTGCTGTAATTTTTATCGCCTGAAAACTTCATCCGATGTCCAATTGGATTTTCCAAAGCAAACTTTTCTACAAATGCATTATTCACCACAAAAGAGGAAGAAGTATCTGTTGGATATTCATTTGAAAAAAATCGCCCTTGCTTCAAAGAAATTTCAAAAGTCGAATTCCAATCCAAATCTCCAAAAAGCAGATTGACTGATTTTTCTCTTTCTATGCCTTCGATCTTCATCGTATAATTAGGGACAAAACTTCCTGGATGACGAGATATTTGAGAAACACTTGCAACTCCAGGGATTTGCAAAAGTTGATTTTTCTTTGCTTGAAAATCGTTTACATTGCTTTCTTGATTAATCCTAAAAACTGCGATTTGTTCTTTCTCAAATCCTAAATCTTTTTTCAACATAAAATCAACTTGCTGCCAAACCAACATAACAAATAACACCAGTCCAATCGACATAGAAAATTGAGTTACAATTAATGCACTTCGATAAGCGCCTGCTTTTTTGTTTTTGAAAACTTGATTTTTCAAACTCTCGGAAGGTTGAATTCGAGCCAAATAAAATGCAGGAAAAAGTCCCGTAACCAACCCTGTAAACAAACCCATTCCAATAGTTAAAAAGATCGTTTGCACATCTAACATATCTCTAAACTTAATCGGCCGACTCACGACTTCATTAAAATAGGGCAAAAAGATATTTGAAAAAATAACAGCTATAGACAATGCAAAAAAAGTAACAACCAAAGCTTCTGATAAAAACTGTCGAATCAATTGCATTCGAGTTGCGCCTGTAACATTTCGAATCCCAACCTCCTTAGCACGAGTACTCATTTGTGCAGTTGCCAAATTGATATAATTGATTGCTGCCAACCCTAAAATCAAAAGTCCAATCAAAATAATTATCCCCATTTGCCAAGGATTTCCAGAACTCGCACTTGTTACTCCCATCATTTGCGATCCCATGTGGATCTCTGTTATCGGTTGTAATTTCCATTTTGGAAAATCTGATTCAGAAACCTCGTCTCCATCTTCGATAAACTCTAAAGTGATTTCCTTTTTGGCAACTTGATAAATCACATCTTCAACTGATTTAATTTTGACCGAAGGACTCAATCGAAGATAAGTGTGACCGCCGCCGCCAGTCCAATAACCTTGTTCTCTTTTTTCAATTACATAAATATCAGTTTCTAAATGAGTAGGTCCTTCAGGTTGAGGCAAGACTCCAGCAATTTCTAACTGTTTTGAATTTTCAAAAACAATAATTTCACCAACTGGATTTTGACTACCAAAAATTCTTTGAGCCGTTGCAAAACTCAAAATCGCTAAGTCCATTTTCTCCAAGAGCGTTTTTTTATTTCCATGCTCAAACTCAAATGGAAAGGTCTGAAAAAAAGTACTATCGACTCTTTTGATATCTCTTATCGAGTATTGCTCATTTTTCCACTCGATCAAAACATCTTGTCCTCCACTCACAAGCGATGCTGCAACTACTCCAGGAACTTTTGCTTGAAGCGCATTTGCCAAAGGACTTGGAGTTGATAAATTTCCTTTTGTTCCATTAGCGTAAGGACGGTATACCCGATAAATATTTTCCTTCTCCGGAATCCATTGGTCATAGCTATTTTCGTGTTGAACATACATTAAGATAAAAATCCCAACGGTCAGCCCAAGTGCTAAACCTAAAATATTGATTCCTGAAACTAATCGATTCTTAAGTAGTTGTCGCCAAGCGATTTTTAAGTTATGTTTTAGCATAGTCTTTATTTTCTTTTAAATCAGTTATCGGGTACCACCTTCAAGGTACCCGATAACTAAATTCTTCTTTGTTAAGAAACGAAATTACTCAGACCGAATACTTTCTACAGGGTCAGACATCGCTGCTCTTGCAGATTGAAAAACTACAGTTGCCAAGGCAATTCCAATTGCGATTAAACCTGCTACTGCAAACACCCACCAATCTAAATTAATGTGGAAAGCAAAATTATTTAACCAGTTTTTCATAAAATACCAAGCAAGTGGAATAGCAATAATTAAGGCTATGAAAACGAGTTTTAAAAAATCTTTGGAAAGTAAATTAACGATGCTCAAAGCAGATGCACCCAATACCTTTCGAATACCAATTTCTTTAAACCTTTTCTCTGCAGTATAAGTTGCTAAACCAAAAATGCCTAGACAAGAAATAATCATTGCGATGAGGGAAAAAAGGGAAAACATGTTTCCAGTTTTCATTTCCGATTTATATAAATTATTAAAAGTCTCATCTAAAAATTCATATTTAAAAACTTCATTTGGAGAGTGTTGCTTGAAAACTTTTTCCACAGCAGCGATAGCTATAGCTGCATCATCTCCTTTGGTTTTGACATACATTGTAGGAAACCAATCGGCAGTTTGTCTGAAAATCAAAGGTTTAATTTCTGAATGAAATGACTGAAAATGAAAGTCTTTGACTAGTCCGACAATAGTTCCTCGTTCACCCCACATATCAATCCATTTACCAACAGGTTGATCTAAATTCATTGCTTTTGCTGCTGACTCGTTGAGGATAAAGGACATGGAATCTAAATTTGCGGAGCGATTAAACCATCTACCATTTTTCATTTCCAATCCAAAAAAGTCTTTCATATTTGAGCCTGTATGCATGCTGAAAAGTTGTAAGTCTTGTCTACCATCCACTCCTTCCCACCTAATACCACTTATACTATTTGTGATCGAAACAATGGATTGATCACTTATCGCAACGTCCTTAATTGCAGGTTCTTTTTCCAATGCAGTTTTTAAACGTTGGGTACTTTCTACGTTGTGAGTGAATTTAAAGATGTGTTCTTTCTGATAGCCTAATTTTTTTGATTGGATAAAATCCATTTGGCGAAGCATGAAAACAGTACAAATAATTAATGCTGCTGAACTCACAAATTGAGTAATTACTAAAAATTTTCTCAAACCACTTTTTCCATCTATACCTTTAAAACCACTTCCCTTCAAAACTTGAACTGGCCGAAAAGCAGAAAGTTGAAATGCAGGTTGAATCCCACTTAATAAAATAGTTATCAAGGCTAACAATCCTATGAGCCCTATAGTTGTTTGGGAAAAAACTGTTTGAGTCGTAAATTCTTTTCCTGAAGTTTCTTTAAAAAAGGGCAATCCAAATTGTGTTAAAAGTAATGCGCCCCAACTACAAATTACAACCATACAAACAGTCTCCATCACATGTTGTCCTATTAATTGGGAACGAGAAGCACCTACTATTTTTTTAATTCCAATAGATTTTGCTCGATGTGCAGCTCTCGCTGTTGTGAGATTTATATAATTGATAGAAGCGATAAGCAAGATGATAAATGCAATCCAACCAAATAATTTAATCGTCACAGGATCTCCTTTTGGGAAACCAAATTTCACTTTTCCAAGTCCTAAATAAATATCTCGTACAGGATGCAGTTCAGCATAACTTCTATTTTTCTCAGCTTCACTTTCTAAAATTGGAAATAAGGTGGTAATTTTTTTTCCAATTTTTTCAACATCAGTATTAGGTCTTAAAGTCAAGTACGTTGAAAAATTAAAGGATCTCCAACTCATACTATTTTCACTATAATATTGATTGACATTATTTTCAAAAGGAATAAAACAATCAACCGGAAGATGAGTATTGGAAGGTGGGCTTTTGATGATGCCTGTTATTTTTAAATCAAGTTTATCATCAAGTTTGACAGTTTTACCCATTGGATTTTCATTCCCAAAAATTTTATGTGCATTTTCATCTGTGAGGATAATGCTATTAGGATTTGACAAGGCTGTATTTGGATCACCTTGGAGAAATTCAAAATCTAGAATTTGAAATAGTTCAGCATCAACAAGAAATGTCTTGTTAACACTCAATACAAAGTTTTCATATTTCAAAACAGGCTTCCACAGACCAGAAGTTCTTGCTACTTTTTGCACTTCTGGAATTTGTTCTTTGATAGCAAATTGCAAAGGGGCAGGTGTTCGAACACCCCAAGTTCTTTCTCCTCCAAAGGACGTATTTGCTACTACTAAATAGTTTTGACCATTTTGAGAATGATAATTATCGTAAGAAACTTCGTCTTGAATCCACATAAAAATGAGCAAGGCAACTGTCATCCCAATAGTCAAACCAATGCCATTAAGTACAGTATAAAACTTGTCTCGTTTAAGATTTCGAAATGCGTATTTTATATTTTTTAAAAACATAATATTTGGTTTATGGATTTCTTTAATAAAATATCCAATGGCGGCAACAGCAATTCAACCTATTGATCAGCAGCACCTTACAAAATAAAAAATCAGAAATTATATTCTTAGTATTCATATTTGAACATTGACTGTTCAAATATGAACGAAGAAAATTTATTCATCTTTTAAAGACTGAACAGGGTTGACTCTAGCAGCCTTGATCGTTTGCAAACCAATAGTCAACCAAGCGATTATCAAAACCAAAATGGCAGGAACAAAAAACAACCACCATGTAAGAGTAATGTTATACGCGAAGTTTTCTAACCACTTTTTTGCAATAAAAAAGCTGATAGGAAGTGAAATTAAAATAGCAGCAAAAACAGTTTTTGTAAAATCACTTGTTAACATTTTTACAATTTCAAATACACTAGAACCTAGTACTTTTCGAATACCAATTTCTTTTTTTCTTCGCTCTGAAGTAAACATAGCTAAGCCAAATAATCCTAAACAAGAAATAACAATTGCCAATCCACTAAAATATTTTGATAAAGTAGCTACTCGACTTTCTGCTTCATACAAGGCTTGGTAATCATCATCAACGAAAGAATATTCAAAAGGAAAGGAAGGATGAAATTTTTGAAAAACTTCTTCCAATTTTGAAATTGCAGTTTGTTCTTCTCCTGCTTTTATCTTTACTAAAATATTATTCCCTCGAGTCGTTACTCTAAAAATTAATGGTTCAATTTTATGATGCATAGAGCCATAATTAAAATCATTGACCACTCCAATAATTTCACGTAATGTATCACTGTAGCCAATATTCATTCCTACAGGATTTTCGAGCTGCATCATTTTTCGAGCAGATTCATTGATAAGAATTTTATTAAAATCTTCTTGATGTTCTCGAGAAGGAGTTCTCCCTACAAGAACTTTCATATCCATCGTTTCAATCACATCGTACCCGATGATTGGTGATTTGAAAGAATATTTTTTATCATCTTCTTGTCCTCGCCATGAATATCCACTTTGAGTTCCTCGCCCACTTAGCAAGTTTCCCCACATCCGACCTGCATTCATTACTCCTGTAATATTTTTCACTTCAATTAAAAATGTTTCTGATTTATTTGTGTTTGGTCTTTTAAAATTCAAAACATTATCTCGTTGATAACCCAAATTTTTGGTTTGGATAAATTCCATTTGTTGCTGCACTACTAATACTCCAACAATAAAAATAATGGACAATCCGAACTGGAATACAACTAATCCTTTCCGAATCCATTGATCACCAAAGGACATAACTTGTTTGCCATTTAGAACTTGAAATGGTTTAAACTTGGAGAGGTAAAATGCAGAATAACTACCTGAAACTAAACCAGTAAAAAGAGTGATTAAAAATAATGTGATAACAAAATTGAAACTCCAATTGAATTTTAAAACTTTGTTAGTAATGTCATTAAAGGTTGGTAAAAATGCTAACACTAAAAGCAATGCAACGGATAAAGACAAAAATGACATCAAAATGGATTCTCCTAGAAATTGCTGAACAAGCGATTGACGATCAGCTCCGATCGTTTTTTTCACACCTATTTCTTTCATTTTGGTAGACGCTTGTGCCGTTGATAAATTCATAAAATTGATACAAGCAATCAGTAAAATAAAAATCGCAATAATCGAAAACAACCAAACATAACTTATTCGTCCTCCTGTTATTTTCCCATTTTCATATTTTCCATTCAAATATTTATCTGAAAATTGCTGAATGAATAGTTGAGATTTTTTTCTTTTATCAGTTTTAGTATTCATAAAAGAAGCAAATCTATTATTGAACTTTTCAAAGTTAGCATCGGGTTTTAAAACAAGGAAAGTTTTAGCATAATCGCCATTCCATTTTCCTGCATATTCATCTGCATCAATTAACAATTGCATATTCCAAACGAAATCAAATTGAAGCGTAGAGTTGCTCGGTGGTGTTTCAAAAATTGCAGCAATTCGAAATGACTTTTTATTTTGTCCTCTTGTCCATTCAATCGTTTTTCCTATTACATTCTTTGTCGTTGAAAATAATTTTTGAGCAAAGCTTTCAGAAATAGCAATGCTGTTCTTGTCTTTTAAAAAAGATTGGTTCTCACTTTCTTTAATCGGAAAAGTAAATACTTCAAAGAAATTTTCACCAGCATATATTCCTTCAGCAATTATATTTTTTTCTCCAAAAGAAAATGCCCCTCTTGGATTTTCTTCTCTGCTACTAATATTTGTAGCTGCTTCAACTTCGGGTAAATCTTCTTTAATTGCATTGACTAAAAGAGTCGGTGTGATTTCCCATGTAGCAATTTTCTGAGGAAACTGACGATTTTGTAAAACTTGATATAAGCGATCATTATTATCATGAAATTTATCCACATTAATTTCATCACTTACCCATAAGTAAATTAATATTGCGCAAGTCAAACCTGTTGACAAACCAATTAGATTAATTAAAAAAGAAGTTTTATTTCTTTTAAAATTTCGAAAAGCAAGGATGATGTTATGTCGAAACATGATGCTAGTTTTTTATTTAAAAAATCATCAATTAATCATTTCTCAAACTCTCCACAGGATCACCTACTGCCGCTTTTAGTGATTGAAAACTGATCGTCAAGAATGCAATCCCTAATGCAATTCCTCCTGATAAAATAAAAACAGTTGCCTCCATCGAAATTCGATATTCATATTCTTGCAACCATTGTTGCGAACAATACCAAGCAATTGGCATGGCTAACAATACTGCTACAAAAACTAATTTTAAAAAATCAAGGGAAAGTAATTTTACAATTTGAGAAACGGAACTGCCCAATACTTTTCGAATTCCAATCTCCTTGGTTCGCAAATGCGCGGTGTAAGATGCTAAGCCAAACAAACCTAAACATGCCACAAAAATGGCCAAGAAAGTAAAGAACAAAAGTATCTGTCCAAAATTTTTATCGGCTTGATATAGTCTTGCAAATTGGTCATCCAAAAAGGTGTACTCAAATGCATTGCCTGGAAAAAAAGATTCGTAACTAGTTTTAACTTGAGCAATGGTTCGATCAATATCACTAGTCGCTAGTTTTACCGAAACAGGATTGAATGTAGCATAGTAAGGGATGATAACCAAAGGCTCAATTGCATGACGAATTGACCGCTGATGATAGTCATTAAAAACGCCCACTACATTATAATCATTTCCAAAAAAATTAAACACTTGACCTATTGCAGCTTCATTCGATTCAATCCCAACCATTTTTCTAGCTGCTTCATTGATGACAATATTTTTGACTAAGCTTCCATCTGTATTGGAATCATCGGGTCTAAAAAATCGTCCCGCCAAAGTTTTTAAATCATAGGTATCATCATATTTCGAATCGGCATTGATAAAATTACTCATGAATGAAGTGTTGTCTTCATCGCCTTTAACTTTTAAACTAAAAATCCTACCCGTTCTTTGCCCTGGTACTCGACTTGAAGAATTAGCACTTTGGATATTTGGGAACTGACTTAACGACGCTGTAAACGCATTCATTTTTTCAATAAATAAACTGTCCCAACCTGTCAACTCTGGCCCATTGAAAATCATCACTTGGTCAATTTTCACCCCGAGATCTTTTTGGTTTAAAAATTTTATTTGTCGATAAACAAACATCGTGATAATGATCAAACTGATTGACATGGTAAATTGAAAAACCACCAAACCTTTTCGTAAAAATCGGCTACTAGTTGTATTTTGAAATTTCCCTTTCAATACTTCTGGGGTGTTTTTGCTAGAAAGCAAATAAGATGGATACAATCCCGAAATCAAAATCCCCAAGAAAATCAATAACCCAAAACCTCCATACATCAAATACGAAAGGAAATCCAAATGTGGAATGACTGCCGCAGATTGGTCAACACCCATCACATCATAAAACCAAGGTTGAAAAAACAATGTTACTGGGATAGCTAACAAAACTGCCATGCCATTAATAAGAAATGCTTCTTGTAAAAACTGAAAAGTCAATTGTTTTTTCCCCGCTCCAATCACTCTTTGCAACCCCACTTCCTTTGCTCGTTCGATAGCTTTGACTGAAGATAAATTGATATAATTTACCCAAGCAATCGTCAAAATCATAATCGCAATTGCTAACAACGACCATACCGATCGAGCACTTCCCGTTTTCATAATTTTATATTCCAAGTCAGAAGAATAGAGATAGGCATCTGCAAGTGGTTGTAAAAAGAACCTTTCTTCGCTTTGCGTGAGTCCTTCATCAACAAAATATTTTTTGGAAAAAGCAGGAAACTTAGCTTCTAAAGCTACCACATCTGCTTTCGGGTCTAACTCTAAATAATGATAAAAGTCAGACCAATCCCAACTATTGTCAGCTCCTTCGCCAGAGTATCGAATGAAGGTCGCATAGCTTCCTAAGACAGTTGGCTGGAAAATAGAGTTGGAAGGAAAATCTTTGAGTACGCCTACAACTTTGGAAGGATGCTCATCTCGATCCATAACAATAGATTCACCAATTATGGATTCGTAATTTTCATTTCGAATATCAAATAATTGCTTGGCAATTCCTTCTGTCAAAACTACTTGGTTCGTTTCCGAAAGTGCGGTATTTTTATCTCCTGCTAACAATTCAAAATCAAACATTTCAAAAAAATGCTGGTCTGTAAATTGTGCATCATCAATGCGTAGAATTTTGTCATCCTTTGCAATATTCATTGTCCCTTGATAAGAAATTCGAGTATTGTTAATTACTTCAGGATAATCTTTAAGCATAGTTGGTCCAATCGTTGGGTAGGTTATTGTTCCTTTTTGAACCATCTCACCATTTTGAAATCGTTCATTAATGACTCGATAAATGTTATCTGATTTCACATGAAACTTATCGTAACTCAATTCATTAATCACCCAACCAAAAATGGAAATCGCAACAACCAACCCAACTGTCAAACCAATCAAGTTGATGGAAAAAGTACTTTTATCTTTTTTGAATTTTCTAAAAATAAGACGGAGATTATGTTTTAACATGGCGTTAATTTTTTGAAGAGAAAAAGGTATTTTGGCTTTCTAATTTCTTTCTAACAATTCATTTACATTTTTATCCTCCCGCACATATCCATCTTCCAAATGAACAATTCGATCTCCATATTGAGCATTTTTTTCGGAGTGAGTTACTTGGATAATTGTCATTCCTTCGTTGTGCAATTCTTTAAAAAGTTGCATAATTTCTTCGCCTTGCTTGGTATGTAAGTTCCCAGTAGGTTCATCGGCAAGGAGTAGTTTTGGTTTTCCAATAATAGCTCTTGCCAATCCAACTAACTGTTGTTGCCCACCTGAAAGTTGGTCTGGGAAAAGATCTTTTTTTGCAACGATATTGAAACGATCAAGAAGTTCTGCGACCATTGGTTTACGCTCTTTACTTTTGATCCCTCGATAGATTAATGGTGTTTCGATATTTTCATAAACCGTCAAATCATCAATCAAATGATAGGCTTGAAAAACAAAACCAATGTAGTGTTTATATAGCTCTGTTCGTTTTTTTTCATTGAAGCGATGGACTTCTTCATCGAAAAAATTATACTCACCTTTGTTGGCTGCGTCGAGCATTCCGATGATTTGGAGCAAGGTAGATTTCCCTGCACCGCTGTCGCCCATAATGGTGATAAACTCACCTTGTTTGACATCAAGGTTGATGCCTTTGAGTACCCAACTTTTTTGAAAACCACTTTTATAGTATCGTTCTAGATTTCTTAATTGAATCATAATTATTCTGTTTTTAAACTATCAATAGGATTTACAATTGCTGCTTTTATACTTTGAAAACTTACTGTTATTATCGATATCATTACCGCTAAAAATGCAGCTAAGACATATGTCCACCAGGGAATCTCAATTCGGTATGAAAAATCTTCCAACCAACTATTCATTGCATACCAACCTAAAGGGAGAGCAATAAATATTGCGATGCCCACCAACTTTAAAAAGTCAACTGAGAGTCCATAAGTAATTTGAGTTACACTTGCCCCAAGTACTTTTCTTATTCCGATTTCTTTAGTTCGTTTCTCAGCATTGAAGGCTGCCAAACCAAATAATCCTAAACAAGCAATCAAAATAGAAAGGAAGGTAAAAATGATAAAGATCCTTCCCAATCGTTCTTCAGCTTGGTAAGTTTCATTGAAAGAATCATCCATGAAATAATAATTGAAAGGTTGTCCTGGAGCAACTTCATTCCATGCTTTTTCAATACTTGAAATGGTATTTGAAAGATTACCACCGTTGAGTTTGACTGACATTTTAGCTGCTCCATCTCCCAAGGATAAACTCAATGCTCCGATATCATCTTTGAGTGATTCGTAATGGAAATTTTTCACAACACCTATAACGGTCAGTACCTCTTCCTCTTCATTTTGAAAATTCCGCACTACTTTCATTCCCAAAGCTTCTTTGGCTGATTTCTCCATAACGGCTATGGCTGATTCGTTTAGAATTATGCTGCTTGTATCTGTACCATATTTCTGGTCAAAATCTCGACCCTCAATAATTTCAAAATTTAAAGTGGAGACATAATCATGATCAACTCTCCAACTTTGCATTTGTAAATTATTATCTTGTTCGTTTACCCCTTGAATTTTGTATCCGTCATCACTTCTACTCGAAGGGGTAGGTAAAAAACTGCTTAAACTTGCACTCTTCACCAAGGCTAATTGTTGTACTTTTTGTTTAAAGGTTTGAACTTGATTTCCTGCACCATATACATCATCAACAATCAATATTTGTTCTTTTGTAAAACCAAGATCTTTACTTTGGATATAATTTAATTGTTGAAAGACAACCAAGGTGCTTACTATTAAAAATACAGAAATGGCAAATTGAAACACCACCAACATGTTTCTGATTCCTCCTCCACCAACGCTACTTTGTCCACCACCTTTGAGTGTTTTGACAGGTGCAAATTTTGACATAAAAAAAGCAGGATAGCTACCAGAGAATAGTCCTAAAACTGCAGCAACGGAAACTAACAACAACCAAAAGATAGGATTGAAAAATGGAATGGAAAGTTCTTTACCTGAAAGTTCATTGAAAAAAGGCATTGCTAAAAATGCTACCACCAATGCAAGTAAAAGTGATAAAAAAGAAATCAACCCAGCTTCAGTCAAAAACTGTTTAATAAGACTAAACTTATTAGAACCTAATGTTTTACGAATACCTACTTCTTTAGCTCTTTTTAAAGAATGAGCTGTTGATAAATTCATAAAATTCACGCTTGCTAAAAGGATCAGAAAGAAGGCTATGAAAGAAAGAATATAAACATTCTGAATATTACTGTTAGGACTTATATCTGCAATTCGGCTAGAATGCAAATGAATATCAGTCAATGGCATCGTACTATAATTCACATAATTTCCACTAGCTTTAAAAGCCTCCTCTGTCAGTCCTGGCATAAATCTTTGAGCATACGGAACTAAATATTTTGAAAAAATTGCTTGTAATGGTTCTTGGAAACTTTCAATATCTGCCGTCGGTGTTAACTTGATAAAAGTGTTGTAATTATTACTTCCCCACTCTGTACTTCTTGAATCTTCATAACCAGACATTGCCATAAAAACACTATGGTTTCTGAGAAAGGAATTCTCTGGCAAATCATCAATAACACCTGTAACAATGTAAGCTTCTGAATTATTGAGAGTCATATTTTGTCCAACAGCTTCATTTATTTTAAAATGTTTTTCAGCTGCAGTTTTAGTTAAGATTAAACTATTAGGATTTCGAAGAGCAGTTTTAGTATCACCTTCTAATAATTCTAACCCAAACATTTCAAAAAAAGAAGAATCGACAAAGGTAGTTTGCAACTCTTTTACATTTAAAGCTGCATCCGGTTTTTTGATGAGCATACTTCCTTGTGTTCTAAATCGAGTAGTCATTTCTACCTGTGAATAATCTAAAACAATTTCAGCTAAGGGGGAGGCCACTACCGCATATTCTCCATCTTGGCCTCCAAATTTGATGTCCACATTAATTCTATGAATGCGATCTGCATCTGGAAACATCTGGTCAAAACTAAATTCATCATAGATGAATAAAGAAATGAGTAATCCTCCTGCCATTCCAATGGCAAGCCCAAACGTATTTAAAAAAGTTAAGAAAGGTTGTCTTTTTAAATTTCTCCAACCTACTTTTAGATTATTATTGAACATACTTAATTTGTTTATAAATCCATTATAAAAACTGTCGAACAACATTCTCCGTCACTACTTGTCCATCCAACAATCGAATAATTCGATTGCCAAATTCTGCACAATATTGTGAGTGAGTTACCATCACAATCGTTGTTCCTTTTGAATTTAGGTCGGCTAAAATTTTCATTACATCATCACCATTCGCACTATCCAAATTTCCAGTAGGCTCATCCGCTAGAATTAATTTTGGGTTATTCACTATTGCTCTTGCGACGGCAACTCTTTGCTGTTGCCCACCTGAAAGTTGTTGTGGAAAATGATTGCGGCGATGCATCATATTCATTTCTTCGAGGAGTGCTTCTGTTCTTTTTTTACGTTCGGCAGAAGGAACTTTTGTGTACATCATTGGCAATTCGACATTTTCAAAAACAGTCAATTCATCTATCAAATTGAAACTTTGAAAAACGAATCCCAAATTGTTTTTTCTCACATCAGATCGCTTTCGTTCAGAGAGTCCGCCAACTTCATTTTCCATGAAAAAATATTCACCCGAAGAAGGACTATCAATCATTCCCAAGATGTTCATCAAAGTGGATTTTCCACATCCAGATGGTCCCATGATGGAGACAAATTCACCTTGATTGATTTCGATAGAAAGGTCGTTGAGTGCGGTTGTCTGCACTTCATCAGTTCTGTAAACTTTGTTCAAGTTTTTAGTACGTATTATCATTATTAGAATTGTTTTAGGTTTTCTATGAATTTTAAAATGGAAATAATTAAGAGAAACAGTATTTCGATAATTTCTAGCATGGCATTTAGTTTATTGGTCTTTTAAAATTAACTCATCCTTATCTCCAAAGTTTTCATAGCTTGAAGTGATGACTACATCATTCGGTTGAAGTCCATCAACAACTTCATAATAATTCGGATTTTGTCTTCCTATTCTGATTTCTCTTTTGATGGCTTTCGAACCATCTTGACTTAAAATATAAACCCAGTTTCCACCAGTCGATTGATAAAACCCACCTCGCTTAATTAAAAGAGCTTCTTGCTCTGCAGATAGTTGTAATTTAACAGTAACCGTTTGCCCACGACGAATGCCTTCAGGGACTTTGCTGATAAATTTCATATCGACTTCGAAGCCTCCATTGACCACTTGTGGATAAATCTTTGTGATCCGTAATTGGTAATCTTGATTCGCAAAAGTGAAAGAACCTTCTTGCTCTGGAAAAACTCTTGAAATATAAAATTCATCAATCCTAACACGAATTTTAAAATTACTCAAGTCATCAATTTGTGCAATCTGCGAACCCTCTGGAATCAATTCTCCAACCTCAACATTCAATCCCGAAAGTTGTCCTTTGATCGGCGCTTTAACGATTAAGTTTTCTAAATTCTTTTTTGAAATTTCTAAATTCCGTTTCATCAAATCCAAAGAGTTTTCCATTTGCTCTGTTTGAATAATTCCTGAAAGAGAATCTTTTTCGATGCTTCGTTTAAGCAATGCATTTCTTCTCACCAAACTTTTATACTCTGATTCAGTATCTTCATATTGTACTTTTGAAATAGCGCTTCCTTCGTATAATTCTTTTTCTCTACCCAATCTTCTTTTCAAAATATCCAATCTAAATTCCGCATCCAAATAGGTTTCTTGCAAATTCAATCGTTGCTGTTCTTGCAACAAATTCATATTTCTAATTTGATTCATTTGTGCGATAAGGGTACCTTCTTGATTCAAATAACTCATTTGCAAATCTGAATTACTCAATCTTAAAATTGGAGTTCCTGCAGAAACTGCTGCACCATCTTCTACCAGTTTCTCTTCCACTCGACCACCTTCTACGGCTGCGATAATGACTGATTTGATCGGTTGTACATTTCCAGTTACAGGTATAAATTCTTGGAAAACATCTTTATTAATTGTATCAACCAAAATCCGACTTTGGTTGACATTGAGTTTGCTCGCTCCAGAAGACTTGTAAAAGGAGAAAGATATCCATGAAATAAAACCTAAAATCAACAACCCAATGATTGCTTTTTGCCAGATCTTATTCTTTTTTTCAATTATTACATCCATAGTTAAATGCTAGTTTTGATTGATTTTATTCGATTTCGTTAATATATGTGCCAAGTAAATGCCAAAAACCTAACTTCTTGATTTTGAGCGACTTACAAAGTTATTTTTAAAAATATAAAAAATAAATGTTCATGAGTGTACAATGGGTGTTCATTTATGGACACTATTGTGGTGGGTCGCTTTAGCTGCCTGCTACACAAAAAACTATTCTGCCAAAAATCTCGTAAGTTTTCCGAAATCATTTTTCACCCATCTTTTAAAAAAAATAAATTATGAAAAAAATATTAATCTGTTTCATCACTTTTTGGATTTTCGCTTTTTCTTCTCTCGCACAAATTGATACCATAAATCAAGAAATGGTTTCCATGGCGGATACTTATCAAAAGCGAAAAGGTGGTACTTATCGTTACTTCAAAAAAGAAGAAGAAAAACCTTACGAGGGAGTTTTGTTTGGAAAGTATGACAACGGAAATTATGCGAGTATTCAAGAGTTTAAAAATGGAATAGGAGAAGGTACTTGGATTAATTATTACGAAAATGGAAACCTAAAAGAAATCGGTACTTATCAAAAAAACAAGGTGGCTGGGCCTATTCAAAAATTTTATCCTTCTGGAAAAATTAAAGCCAAAGGCAATTATCGAGAATGGCGAATTCGAATTGGTGAGTGGATTTATTACGATGAAAAAGGGAAAGTCATCAAAAAAGAAGATTATGGAAAAGAAGGAGATCTTAGAGATGTGGAGGGTTATTATAACCGTGGAGAAATTTCAAAATCATGGTATGAGCAGATTATAAAAAACTAAATTCTCAACCTTCTTTTTCCTATCTAATAAGAGCTGTCCAAAAGTTGTCTGTGTACATCTTTGGACAGTTTGATTTTTGTTTTCTATATTGCGATAATAAATTCTAACTGACATCAGTTTCTAAATTTATAAAGTCTCCCTCTATTTTTTTCGCAAAAAAATTTGAAAGCATTAATCACATTTTTTAAGCTTATGAAAAAAGACGCCACCATTCTAATTATCGATGACGAAGAGGATATTTTATTTTCCTTAAAAATGTTATTGAAGCAGTACTTCACACACGTTTATACCGAGAGTAACCCTTACCATATTCCTAGACTCTTAAATCAGTACAATCCTAAAATCGTTTTGCTTGATATGAATTTTAAAGTTAGCCAAACCAAAGGTGAAGAAGGAATTTTATGGTTAAAAAAAATCAAAGAACTCAAGCCAGAGTTGCCTGTAATTATGATGACAGCTTTTAGTGATTTGGAAGTAGCAATTGGTTCGATCAAAACTGGCGCAACTGATTTTATTGAAAAACCATGGCGCAACGAAAAACTTTTGGCAACTGTAAATGCTGCACTTGAATTGAGTCAATCCAACCTCGCTTTGAAAAAGGCAGCTTCACAAAAAAGTTTTTTACAGCAGGATATGAATCAATCTTTTGGAGAAATCCTAGGTGAGTCACAAACGATTTTAGACCTAAAAAAAATGATTCAAAAGGTCGCCCCAACAGATGCAAATGTATTGTTATTAGGAGAAAATGGCGTTGGAAAAGAATTGATTGCTCGAACGATTCACAAACTTTCTAGACGTGAAAATCAGATTTTCATGGGCGTAGATTTGGGAGCAATTACGGAGACTCTTTTTGAAAGTGAATTATTTGGTCATGTAAAAGGCGCTTTTACAGGAGCGGATAAAGATAAAACAGGACGATTTCCAGCAGCTTCTGGCGGTACTTTATTTTTGGATGAAATTGGAAATTTACCAATCAGTTCACAGCCCAAACTTTTGCAAGCATTAGAAAACAAACAAGTTTTTCCAGTTGGTTCTGCTTCATCAACTCCAGTCGATGTAAGAATTATTTCTGCAACTAATATGCCTTTGGCAAAAATGATTCAAGAGAATACGTTCCGTCAGGATTTACTTTATCGAATTAATACAGTCGAAATTTCGATTCCTCCTTTACGAGAAAGAGGAGAGGACATTATCATTTTGGCTGAACATTTTTTACAACTTTATCGAAAAAAATATTTCAAAGATTCTCTCTCTTTTCACAAAGACACTTTAAAAAAAATGAGGGATTATTCTTGGCCTGGAAATATTCGAGAGTTACGACATAGCGTTGAGCGAGCAATTATTTTATCAGAAAATTCAAAATTAATGCCTTCTGATTTTAATTTGCAAAGTAATAATTCGATGGAGGAAAAAGAGTTGGAAACTTTGAACTTAGACGAAATGGAATCGATTTTAATTCGAAAGGCTTTGGTCAAACATCAAGGAAATATTTCTAAAGCTGCAGAGGAATTAGGTTTGACTCGACCTGCACTTTATCGACGGATAGATAAATATGGTTTATAATTTTTTGAAAATCCACACATGAATTTCTTTAAAACATTTCAAACGAAGGTATTATTAAACCTAGTTTTCATCACATTATTATTAATGGGGATTACTTCCGTTTTTGTCCATCGTGAATATATTTTTGCATTGGTGATTTTGGTTCCAACATTGATTGGAATACTTTGGAGGGTGTTTAATTTGGTGAATAAAACGAATACTGACTTAACTCAATTCTTGATGGGAATTCAATACAATGATTTTGAGCAAGGTTTCTCACCTGAACAAATGGGAGATTCTCACAAAGATTTGTATAGCGCATTTAATATGATTACGGATAAATTTCGGCACTTACGTTCAGAGCAAGAAGTGCAAAACCAATTAATGCAAACCATTATTAGCAATGTTGACACCGGCATTTTTTGTACCGATAAAAATGGGAAATGCTTGATGATGAATTCGGCTCTCAAGCAACTTTTGCATAAATCATACATTCCTAATTTTGAATCGCTTCAACAAATTACCCCCAATGTTTTTGACGTTTTAGAAAAAATAAAACCGGGCGAACGTATGATGGTCAAGGAAACGATTCAGAATGAAATCTCCCAAATCGCTGTCCAAGTTTATATTTTAAAAATCAAAGAAGAAGAAATCAAGGTTTATACTTTTTATAATATTCATAATGAATTGTCGGATCAAGAAGTGAAATCATGGCAAAAATTAATTCGATTTTTGGCGCATGAAATTATGAATTCGATTGCACCGATTGCTTCTTTGAGTTCTTCCGCCGTTGAGTTAATTCCTACCGATGGAAAAATTGAAGATGACGATGCGGAACAATTGCGAGGTGCTTTTCGGATTATTCAAAAGCGAAGTGAGAGTTTGATGAGTTTTACAGAGACGTATCGAAAGTTGACTCGGATTCCACCGCCGAAGTTGAAGTCGATCAATATGAATCAGTTTTTTGAAGAAGCGAAAAAATTATTTGAGCAAGACTTAAAACAAAAAGGAATTAAATGGAAGGTAAAATTTCTTTACCATCAAATTCACTTGATGGCAGATTCGATTTTATTAGAACAAGTATTTATCAATATTTTTAAAAATGCCATCGAAGCATTAGAAGGAGTGAAGGAACCTGAGATTTCAATTTTGGTAGACAAGACACCACAAGGAAAAGTGACGATTCAAGTACTCGATAATGGTCAAGGAATTCCACAAGATACGGTAGACCAGATTTTTGTTCCGTTTTTTACGACAAAGCAAAATGGGTCGGGGATTGGGTTAAGTTTATCTCAACAGATTATTCGATTGCATGGAGGAAATATTTATTTGCAAAGTAAGGAGGGAGAAGGAACCGTGGTAACATTAAGTATTTAAATAATTAGGCAAAAAAAAAGGATGGAAATAAATTTCCATCCTTTTTTTGATTTGAAAAATGTGATTTGCGCTTTTAATTGAAAACGAAATTCATTTTTTCGGCGTTGCATCAAATTATGATGCTAACTTTAAGTCCGTTTCGGTGAATTTTTTCCCATCCCATTTCCCTA
>CAJQQY010000410.1 GCA_905480595.1 uncultured Saprospiraceae bacterium
AATAATGATGGATTCGTTGATGTTTTTGCCTGTCATGATGATGCAGAGAGTAGAATTTGGGGGAATGATGGAATGGGAAATTTGATGCCAGAAGATGGTTGGATAGACATGGCAACAGTTCCTAGTTCTGATAATTCAGGAAATTATGGTAGTGTTTGGACAGATTTTGATAATGATGGAGATATCGATCTTTATATTGCAAAATGCCGGCAAGGAGTGACTAACATGACTGATCCAAGAAGAATCAATGCTCTATACGTAAATGATGGAGATGGCAATTTTACTGAAATGGCAGATGAATATGGCCTAAAAATCGGATACCAATCATGGACTGCTGATTTTCAAGATGTAAATAATGATGGTTGGATGGATTGCTTTATTACTAATCACGATCATGAATCACAGTTGTTAATAAATGATGGAACGGGGCATTATGTAGAGGCGACAAATACTGGAATTAATGTAAGTGGATTGCCAATTCAAGGAGTGATGAGAGACTTTGATAATGATGGATTTGTAGATGTAATTGTCGCAGGATCTGTTCATCATATTTTTAAAAATAATGGAGATTTGACATTTACAGAAGTGACAGGAATTTTCGATAGTAATGATATGGAATCATTTGCTTTGGGAGATTTGAATAATGATGGATTTGTGGATGTTTACGGAGGATATGCAAATATTTATACTAATCCAACAAATATTGATGATGTGATGTGGCTTAATGATGGAAATTCCAATAACCACTTAGCAGTTCAATTACAAGGTGTAATTAGTAATCGGAATGCGATTGGAGCTCGGATTGAAATTTATGGGGATTGGGGAATTCAAGTGCGAGAAGTAAGATCAGGAGAAAGTTATGGAATTATGAATTCTATGATTCAGTATTTTGGATTAGGTACAGCTACTGAAATTGATTCTGTAGTGGTTAAATGGCCATCAGGAATCAAACAAACTGAAACTGGCGTAAATGCTAATTCTACGCTTCAATTAATTGAAGGTGGTTGCTTGGCAGATGCTCCAATTCTAGATGTGGTAGGTTCTACTTTGTTCTGTACAGGTGAATCGCTAACTATTAATGCACCAGCAGGGTATGTTTCTTACGAGTGGTCAACAGGTGCTACAACGCAATCAATTGATGTAACGACACAAGGAAATTTCTCAGTAACGGTAACTGATGTTGATGGGTGTTTTGGATTTTCAAGCAATGTAGCGACAATAGTTGATCCTGTATTTAATCCTGAAATTACTGCTGATGGAGATGTGATTTTTTGCGAAGGAGAAAGTGTTGTTCTTTCTGAAATTGCAACGCCAGATGCACTTTCGTATACTTGGTCAAATAATGACACCGGAAGCTCAATTACTGTTTCTGAATCTGGAATTTATATGGTGGAAGTAGAAGGACCTTGTGAGACCTTTGTATCTCAGTCGATTGAAGTTGAGGTACTTGCTTTGGCGGGAACACCAACTGCAGTTGGAGATACAGTTGCTTTGGGTGAAATGGCTGAACTTGAGGGAGTAGGGGCTAACTTAGCATGGTACGATGTAGAAACTGGAGGAACACCGCTTGGCTTCGGAAATAATTTTACAACAGGAATGATTGATGCTTCCCAAGTATTTTATGTAGAAGATAGAAATTTAACAGAAGGAGTTACTGGTGAGGTAGGAATGGAAAATCATCAGGGAACAGATTATAGCGGTAATTTAAATTCCAATAATCAAATGATTTTTGATGCATTACAACCATTTACTTTGGACTCAGTTAAAGTTTATACTGATTTCCCAGGGGAAAGAAAAATGATTTTATTAGATTCAGATGATAATGAATTGAACTCTGCAATTATTGATGTACCAGAAGGCGAAACTATGGTTTTTGTAGGTATGGAAATTCCAGAAGGAACAGATATGGTTATGACAACCGATGCTCAAACTAATCAAGTTAGTTTAGGTGTAGGTGGGCCAAGATTAAAAAGAAGTAGTGAAGGGGTAGATTTCCCATATGAATACCCAGATTATGCAGCATTAAAATCTTCTAATTTTGGAGAAGGCTGGTATTACTATTTCTATGATTGGCAAATCAGTACCCCAGATATAGCATGTGCGGGTGATAGAATCCCTGTTGAAGTTTGGTTAGATACAGATGTAGCTACGATTGATTTTGGAAAAACAAAAGACGTAAAAGTTTTCCCTAATCCAACGGATGGAAATATTGCAGTTCAATTAAATTTTGATATTCAAAATTCTGCTCAACTTCGGTTGACTGATATGACTGGTAAAATAGTTTTGGAAAATAGAGCATTTAATAAAGTGACTGAATTGAATCTGAATAACTTACCAAAAGGAGTTTATTTATTGCAAGTGATTCATGGAGGAGATGTTTATAGTGGAAAAGTGGTGTTGCAATAATGTAGCAGTAATAGTTAGCTCATAAAAAAAGGTCTTCAACGAAAGTTGAAGACCTTTTTTATTAGAATGGTTATTTATTATTCTTTTTTCTGTTTTGTCCCAATTGGAAAGGTTGCTTTTGAAATATATTTCTCAATCCATTTTTGCAATTCTATATTTCTAAAATAATATTTTCCTTCATATTTAGGATTACAAGTACTTCCCAAAATCACAGTTTTTCTAGTTTTGTATCCTTCCAAATAAACATCAATAACATAAATAGGATCGATAGAGTCAAATGGAAGTATATTTCCATTCTTCATTTCTCAATTCATCAGGGCTAACTTTAAGATCAAATCTAATGTCTCAAGGAAGATTAACCTTTTGAGCGTTGGAATTAAAGTATGAAAACCCTAAAAAAATGAATAGAAGTGTTTTCAATAGGTTACTGTTTTAACGACAATGAATTTTTTTAGTTAAAAATCAATCTCTCAAAATTTTCCTCACCACTCGACCTCTTTCCGTTTCAATTTCTAATAAAAATAATCCTCCATTCTCAGGCAATCTCACTTGTTCAAAATTATTTTTAACTTCTTTCACCAACCTTCCTGTAAAATCATAAATTTTAATTTCAATGATATCAACATCAGCTGGTTTTGAAATCGAAACCCATCCATCCGAAGTAGGATTTGGGAAAACTTTTAGCCAATTCGCTTCTACAATATTTTTTGTTCCAACACCTTGTACAAAAATACTATCCATCGTTTCAGTTGAAATCAAAACAGGGGAGAGGTCAGCATTTTCATACATCGTTCTAAAAGAATCAATCTCAGGAGTGTTTTCGGCCAACATTGGGTTCAACCATTTTGGCGGAAGCGCTTGGTAAAAAACTTTCGCAGAAATATTTATTAATCCTGTATATCCATGCAATGGAAAATGATAATGAACTATATCTGAACCGCTTCCTTCTGTCCCATCTTCATAATTGAAATCTGAATCTGTCAATGCATTTCCAATAATCAAAGTTGTATCATATGAAGCATGACTTGTTGAAAATCCAAGAGGAGGTAATCGATTATCTTTTAGTCCAACATATGCTCGTTCCAAAACGGTGGTAAAATCTCCATTTACATCACCAAGCACAAATTCGTAAATTTGAACTTGATCTTCAGAATTGATGATGTCAAAATGTGGTTCAGTCTCTGCCGTCTGGCCATTCACTTCATAATTAGGTTGCATCACTCCGCTCTGAAATAAAGTATCTCCCAAATCAGTTGTCACGATAAATTCTACAAAAGCTCTGCGTGAAGGGTAACCCGATGGAAATTTATGTCCAGCTCGGTTGGTAATTTTTAAGTCAAAATATGCAGTATCCTGATCTAAATCCGCCATCTCCAAATCAGTTGATAAAGAATTTTGTTGCAACATCAACAAGGTCTTGGCAATCGTTTCATCAAAGTGTTCATCTGATGCATCAATATTTAAGGATTCCTTATTCTCTTTCATCAATTTTAACATAGTAGTATTCGCTCCTACCAAATCATGCAATCCATAAGGGGATCTTCCTTCTAGAAAAATATAATTTGCAGAAATCACAATCTGATCTTCTAACTGAGGCATGTGACAACTTTGGCAAGTTGTTGGATTCGTTCCATTGTCATCGTAAGCAGAATTAATCCATTCATGATAGGTAGCTTGCTCCACGAATTTTTCGCCAGTAAAGTTACCTGCAAGATCAACTGAATTAGTTTGAAGTGTATGACAAGAAGCACAAATTCCAGCATCATTGATATGTTCGCTAAACTCAGGTACGAACCCAACAAAATCTGTCATTGGTGGTGCGAAAGGCATTTCGTATGGGCCATAAATTACTCGAGTAGTATCATAAGTCGCATCTCCTGAAAATTCCTGACCTAAATTTTCTACACTTTTCATATGACAAGCTCCACAAGAAACGCCATCCATAGCGGTTGTATCAGCTACCATTTCTGCAATCGTATAATGTTCCGCCCCTCGAAGAATGGCAGTAAAGTGCCCCTGAGGAGCATGGCAAGTAGTACACTTAGTTTGTAAAGCCAAACTATGAGACGGGTTTACTAAAATCTCATGACTCACCTTTGCTCTCCAAAAAGGGTCCTTTGCCGAAAGTGCCATCATCGAAGTTCTCCAATCATCATGTACATTCACATCATTACCATAGGAGTCAACCATACCATTGCCTTGCGGATCATAGCCATGACATCCATCACAATTTCCAGCAGTAGGAAACATAATATTGGAATCTATCGGAGCTGCCACCATCGCATGAGTTTTATAATAATTATACTCAGCTTCAGAGTGATATTCAGTTACATTTTTACGAATAGGAATCATCGAAAATAATAGTACACAACTTATTACAACAATTGCAATAGAAAATTTAGTATAGGTTTTTTTCATTGTACTTCTTGTTCTATTTTGTTTTTTACAGAAAACAAAAATCCTCATTTTTTATGTAAAAAAGAATTCAAATGGTGCCAATGGCGACCAGTTTGCAAAAATAAAAATAACTCTTTTTTATCTTTATATTCTTAGGAATCCAAGGTTTGATTTTTGGAAAAATAGTAATTAAATTATTAAACAATTTAATTACTATTGTCGTTAATATTATTAACTGTGAAAAATTAAGACAACATTTTACAAATTTCAAGCATCACTCGTTTAGTTTTGTTATTTTTGTAACCATCATTTAATAAAGACTCTAATAATACTTTTCCTCAAACATGTTTCCATTTAAGAAAAATAGTAGTGTTGATCAATTTTCAGAAATACTTGAACAAGAAGTTCAAGATGATTTGGCTATGTTTTTAGAATTTGGAGAAGAGTACTTTTCTTTGGAAGAATTAGAAAATTTGTATGCTTTGTGGGAACAGGAATATCAGTTGACTGAGAGGTTAAGAAGTCGATTTGTTTTGTTGTGCACGAGTTCTTTTATGTTGATTCCATTGTCTGGCTTAATTGCCATTTTAGGATATAATATTTACTTACCAATTTTTATAATCTGTTTTCCAATCATATTCTTAATTGGACTAGCTGGGTTTTTAGTTTTATACTTTAAATTCGGGAAAGTAACTTCTCAGGAAAATGTAGGACGAAGATTAAAATTTGCCATTCGAAATAAACTTCAAAGAAGAGGTTTCTCTAAAGATTTTGAAATATAGTTTAGTTGACTAGTTAAATAGTTTATCAGGTAATCAGTTCATTCGGTTACCCGTTCGACTGATTACCTGATTACCTGATTACCTGATTACTGATTTACATTTTCTCCGTCGGATCTTCAGCTAAAGTAAACTCTCTAGAAATTGGATTCTGCTCAGTTTTCACCAAGTTTCCATCTTTGTCTAGTAACGAAAGGGTAATCTTATTTTTTCCCATCGGAAGCCCTTCAATATAATATGGTTGCCAATTATCGATCATGTGAACTTCGCCATTGATTTCAGCTTTTACTTTATTACCTCCTTTCAAATCAGTATTTAATAAGTAAAAATCCAACATCACTTTGTCTGTTGCAGCTTTGCCTGTGTAAGTTCCTTTTGGACGACTGTACCAAACCATAGGTTCCGTAATTGGAGTTGATTTTAGCATATTTCCATCTTGATCAATTGAAGTTTTTACGGCCAAAAATGCATCTGCCGTTTTGATACTTTCATGGTATGATCTAGAAAGAAAGGCTAAAATATTATGTTCTCCAGCCTCAATTTTCAAATCATCAAATGCTGCTACATATCTTGCTGCATAAGGTTTGTCATCTACCAAGACATGAATATGTTGACCTTTAGCTGAATTTGCACAATTTTTTTGAGGAGCATCAGGAGTTTGTTGACCTAATTTGTAGGAACTTCCACCATCTACTTTAAATTCAATTTTACCCACTTTCATCGAAACACTTTCAATTTTCGCATCTGGATAAGCAGTAGAAGCATCGAATGGAGAAATATTATATTTATTAGCTACTGGAGCTGGAGTTTCTTTAGTTTCTTCTTTTTTGTCAGTTGATTCAGGAGTTTTTGCTCCATCTTGACAAGCGGTAAAAACGAAAAGAAAACTAAAAAGGAAAATAATTAAACGCATAATGAATTTTATTTTATTAAAAATTGGAAAAAATTGATTGTAAACATATAAAAGTTGAACCAAATATATTAAAAGCTATTAGATTATTTTTGTTCAAATCTTTTAGTATTTCCATGGAAAAATAAGGATCAAAAAAATAATCTGAAAAAAAAATAATTATTTTACCAAAATGGTTTCATTTTTGCAAAAGTAATTATACTTTTGCAGCGCTTTAAGAATAACAAATGAGTTATTGAAGCAAAACAAATGGAGAAGTGGCAGAGCTGGTTTAATGCACCGGTCTTGAAAACCGACGTACCTTAACGGGTACCGGGGGTTCGAATCCCTCCTTCTCCGCTAAAAAAAGCCTCGTAGACGAAATGTTTGCGGGGCTTTTTAGTTTTATATTTGTCAAGTACTTTTTTGACAGATTCGATTGTTCTATTTTAAAAATAATAATTATGAAAAATGCCCTCCTGTTTCTATTCATTTTATCTTTTTTAGTTGCTTCATGTACTCAAACTTCAAGTCCTGATTCGGTTCAATTAAATTCTTCACCTGAAAAGGAAACAGAAAAAGAACCAGAACAAAAAGTGATTTCCATTTCAGATTCTATTAATAATTCTTCCTATAATTTTGAAGAACCAGTATTAACGATGAATTTGCCTCTGGCCCTTTTGGAAATTTCAGGGTTAAGTTATTATCCAGACTCGAATCAACTTTTAGCGGTAAATGACGAACGAGGTTGGATATTTTTTCTAAATGCCTCAACAGGCGAAACGGAAGGAAGAGAAACCTTTAGCGGGAACGGAGATTTTGAAGGAATAGAATGGACAGGGCAAAAAATTAGTATTGTTAAGAGTAATGGAAATATTCATTTCTATGATATGGAAAAGAAGGAGGCTGAGAAGGCGATTAAAACAGATCTTAGACCTTCGAATGATGTTGAAGGTTTAGGATATGATGCTGACAACAATCAATTGTTACTGGCTTGTAAGGGGAATCCAAACCTTGGGAAATCAGATAAGTATAAAAAAGTAAAAAACATTTACAGTTTTGATTTGGTTAAAAATGAATTAAATCCAGATCCATTTTTAAGTGTAGAGGATGATATATTAGAAGATTATGTTAAAGACTTTGCTGATCAAAATGATTTTTCCAAAAAGAAAAAGAAAAAACTCAAAGGGCGAGTGAATGATTTTTCTCCATCAGGAATTGCAATTCATCCTAAAACTAAAGATTTCTATATGATTTCATCTCAAGGAAAATTGCTGATCATTTTTAATAAAAATAAAGAATTGCAAGAGGTTCTTTTCCTCGACGAAAAGATACATCGTCAACCAGAAGGGATTTGTTTTGCGCCAAATGGAGATTTATTTATTAGCAATGAGGGGAAAGGTTTAGGTGCGAAGATTATGAAATATGATATTAAGAATTAGTATTAAATCTCTACTCCTTTTTTTTTGAAAAAAAAGGATGAAGATTTATCAAATATTTAAAAATTATTTTATGTTTGCAACCGCAAAATTAGAGATCAATTTTTTTTGGTATTCTATTTGCAAAGTGAATAATGCATCACAAGCCGATGTAGCTCAGTTGGCCAGAGCAGCTGATTTGTAATCAGCGGGTCGGCGGTTCGAATCCGTCCATCGGCTCTCAAAAAATAAAAGACCTTCTTAACTTAATCGTTGAGAAGGTCTTTTTCTTTTTGGAGTCCCGTTCTGAAGAATGAACAACCAAACAAGACAGATCAATTAACTTTATTAACTCTGATAAAAAAGAGTAAGTTTCACTAAATCTTCTTCTTTTTTAACATTTGTCTTGTTGTCTTTCATATATTTTTTAAGCCTCTTTTTATTTTTACTAAATACTTTGTAGACATCTTTCTTTCTTTTTATTTTATATGCTTTCCCGTCTTTAGAAATATACATTTTCTTTTTCTTTACTACTCGTTGGGTATCTCCACCAGTTGAGGAAATAGAAGATCGTCCTGAAGAAGCAAGTCTAGCTGTATTATGGGTTAATATTTCATATTCTCCTATTTCCAACTTTTGCAAAAAGCCAACTAATTTATCTCCATTTGAAGAATAATCCTCAGCATTAACAAAAAGAACAAGTTCTCCTGTTTCTGGATTAGCTATAGAGAAAGAACTAAAAAAGGTTTTATCTAATATCTTTTCTTGTCCGTTTATTTTTATTTCTAAATGATTTTTTAGAAGATCAATTTTTACATTATCGAATTTAACTACTTCCTTTTTAAAACTAACATCTGCTCTTGACCATTTTTCATAAAGATATGGAATGCCGATAAGCTGTTGATTATTATTTCCTTTGTTGGACATTAGTCTAGAATAATTTTTTACTTGATCTAAAGCTAAATCTAATCCATTTGTTTCACGTCCGAGTTGTGCAGAAAGGCTATTTGAAGAATACAGAGATAATATGACTAAAAATAAAATAGCGTTTTTCATGTATATGATTTTAAACATTTAAATAATAAAGATTTTAGAATAAACGAAGTTATATACTTTTGTGTTTTAATAAAAATTGAATCTAATTAATTTAATTCCTTTGCTTATTGTCTGACTAAGTCTCAAGTTGTTGCTAGTTTGAATTTTTATTCAATTATTCCGAAAACAAAGAATTAACTGATGGTTCAAAACTATCCGCACTTGCCATATTCCAATATGGTTTCCAGTTAGAAGGAACTGTTTCTTCATTTAATAGGCAGTTCTCTTTTAGGTATGGATAAATTTCATCGTACCTTAAAATTTCTTTATTGGTAATTCTGCGATAAACATGGTGTCTTCGAATTTGACTCATACTATCTAATCCAGCAGCTGCTAATAATTCCACAAAACTATGAACTGTTTCATTTTGATAATTAGCTACTCGCTCTTTTTTATCTGAAACAACTAACCCTGCAACCAACTCAGGATCTTGAGTAGCTACCCCTGTAGGGCAATTATTTTTATTGCATTCCAAAGCTTGGATGCAACCCAAAGCCAACATCATAGCTCTTGCACTATAACATGAATCTGCTCCCAAGGCCATTGCTTTAAAAAGATCAAATGCAGTTATGAGTTTCCCGGAAGTAATTATTTTAATATGTTTTTTCAAACCAAAGCCAACTAGCGCATCATAAGCAAAAGCTAAACCTTCTCGATAAGGAGTTCCAACACTATTGGAAAATTCCAAAGGTGCTGCTCCGGTTCCACCTTCACCTCCATCAACTGAAATAAAATCAGGATAAATTTTAGTTTCGTTCATCGCTTTGCAAATCGCTAAAAACTCACTTTTGTGACCAATGCATAATTTAAATCCAACTGGTTTCCCTCCAGACAATTCACGCATTTGTTGCATTAATTTTAATAAACCAACAGGCGTGTTAAATGCTTTGTGGTAGGGAGGGGAGTTGACATCCATTCCCGGATCAATACCTCTGATCTTTGCAATTTCTGGCGTATTTTTTTTAGCAGGTAAAATTCCTCCATGGCCGGGTTTTGCACCTTGTGAAAGTTTAAGTTCGATCATTTTGACGCTTGGCTCCGCGGCACGTTTTTTAAATTCTTCGGGAGAGAAATTACCATCCTTGGCTCGACTTCCAAAATAACCTGTTCCAATTTGATAAATCAAATCTCCGCCTTGCTTCAAATGATAAGGGCTAATTCCACCTTCTCCTGTGTTGTGAGCAAAATGGCCAATTTTTGCTCCACCGTTTAACGCTTCAATTGCAGCACTACTTAAAGAACCAAAACTCATAGCCGACACGTTAAAAATGGCTGCGGAATAAGGTTGGGTGCAATCAGAGTTTCCGATAGTCACTCGCGGATCTTGAACCAAATCTTTTGGATTTCGAGCGGCGATGGAATGATTCATCCATTCATAGCCTTCAGCGTACAAATCCATTTGAGTACCAAATGGAGTGGTGGACAATTCATGTTTAGCACGTTGATAAACGATAGATCGGAAAATTCGAGAAATGGGTGTTCCATTAGTTTCGGATTCGATGAAATATTGATACATCTTTGGACGCAAGTCTTCCATAACATATCGTCCTCTGCCTAGGATTGGAAAGTTCCGCATGATGGCATGCTTCGATTGGAACATATCATAAAATCCTATAAAAATGATTGGCAATAAAATGATCAATGACCACCAAAAAGAAGGTGCAATAAAATGGGAGACACCAGCAACAATGACAATGGAAAAGATAGCGAAAGCGGTAAATTCGTTTCTCATATTTGGGTTGATTTATTTTTCCAAAAATAGGTAATTAAATGAAAAAAGTTTGGTGTTTTTTTGTCTAAGTCTGGGGCTAAAAAAAAAGTACAGTTTTGAATTATTTTAATTAAAAAAACATTGATGTGAATAATTCAAAAAGCAAATTATAAAAAATACATTTGCAAGCATCAAATAGAAAAAAGACTTGTCTTTAAATTTGAACAAAACTGAATACAACCAATGCAACAATTTTATCTTTTTCTAAAAGATCGATTCTTCCTTCTTTTTATCCTTTCCCTTTTTACATTCGGAAATGTATTTGCCCAGCAAGATGATTTTACTGATAATAAATCAAAGTATCAACTCAAAATTCAGAAAATATCTGAGCCTATTCTTTTAGATGGAAAACTCGAAGAAGCAGTTTGGCAAACTGCTGAAACGGCAAAAGATTTTTGGATAAAATACCCAAAAGTAAAACCAGGAGCTGATCCAAAATCAGAAGCAAAAGTTACTTACGATGATAAATTTATTTACGTAGGAATTAAATGTTATGGTAATGATGAATTTATTGTTCCTTCTTTAAAACGAGATCAAGACTATTGGGATGGTGATGCAATAGGAATTGTATTAGATCCATTTGGCCAAAGTGCAAATGGATTTATGTTTGGTGTCTCACCACTTGGTGTACAGATGGAAGGATTACTTTCTTCCTCTGGTAATGGTTCTGACATAGATCGAAATTGGGATAATAAATGGTTTTCCTCAACTCAAGTTTATACCGATTATTGGACTGTCGAAATGGCGATTCCTTTTAAGACTTTACGATTTGATGCTAGTAAAACGGAATGGGGAATTAACTTTATTCGAAATAATCCGAAAGACTCCGAGTTTCATACTTGGACACCTGTTCCACAACAATTTGATGGGATTGATTTAAATTATCTGGGGAGATTAATTTGGGATACTAATCCAAAGAAGGTGACCAGGAATATTTCTCTCATTCCATACGTGACAGGTGGTGCAAATCATAATATAGCTGAAGGAGAAAAAATAAAAGGAGATTTGAATGCTGGGATGGATGCGAAAATATCTTTGACTTCCTCTTTGAATTTAGACTTGACTATTAATCCGGATTTTTCCCAAATTGAGGTAGATCAGCAAGTGACCAACTTGACTCGATTTAGTATTTTCCTTCCTGAGAAAAGAACCTTTTTTTTAGAGAATGCCGACATCTTTTCTACTTTCGGAATAGGACCCTTGCGTCCATTCTTTTCTAGGAAAATTGGATTGAATGAGAACGGTGAAACCGTCCCTATTTTGTTTGGAGCAAGATTGACAGGTAATTTAAATTCTAAAACTCGGATTGGTGTTTTAAATATGCAAACCAAGGGCAATGATTCGCAAGTCGCTCAAAACTATTCAGCGGCAGCGATTCATCGAAGAATAGGTGCAAGGTCATTGATTAAAGGCATTATCACTAATCGACAATCTAACGAAGGTGGTGACTTTGATAAAAATGACTTTGGTCGAAACGCTAGTGTCGAGCTTACCACCGCTTCCAAAAATGGAAAGTGGCAAGGGTGGGGAGGCTATCATCATTCGTTTACTCCAGATGTAACGGAGAAAAATAATTTCTATGGTGGCGGCGGTGGATACTTCACTAACAAGATTCAATTTTTTACAGACACCTATAAAGTCAATGAAAATTATAATGCGGAATTAGGATTTATCAATCGGTTAGATAACTTTTATCGAGACACGACTATTCGAACAGGATTCATTCAAAATTTTACACAATTTGAATATTTTATTTTTCCTGACAATGATGAAGTGGTAAATGTTCATCGATTTGGGTGGGAAAACTTTTTGGTTTATTTCCATGATGGAACATTGAGTGAAAGGTTTATTCGTTGGAGGTACTTTATTGATATGAAAAATAGTAGTGAGTTGAAGTTTCGAATTGACAATACTAAAAATAATTTGTTGGATGAATTAACTTTTACGGGGGAAGATACGGTCAAAGCAGGAATCTACAATAATTATCAATTTAATATTCAATATGAATCTGATGAGCGTAAATTTTTCAATTATGAAATATTTTTCAAGCATGGAGGATTCTATGAAGGAACATTGACGACCTATAGATTTGAGGTCAATTATCGACGACAACCTTGGGGGAATTTTAATGTTGGTTTGGAAAGAAATGAAATTCGATTTCCGTATTTTGAGTTAATTGACTTGGTTGATTTAACTTCTCGAATTGAAGTTAACTTTTCGAAAAAATTATTTTGGACAACTTTCACACAATATAATTTTCAAAATAATCAATTCAATATTAACAGTCGATTGCAGTATCGATTTAGTCCAATGTCAGATTTCTTTGTAGTTTACACGGATAATTATGATGTGCAGAATTTGCCTGGTGCAAGATTTCTGGAAAATGTGCAGGCGAAGAATCGGGCCTTGGTATTTAAGTTGAATTATTGGTTTTCGTTATAGGGTTTAAAATGTTTTTTTGGAAGGTAACTTGTCACTCATAACGGAATAAAAGTATATAATTAGAGGTTTTGTTTTATTTTTAATCACAAAAAAGCCATTTACAAAATCATGTAAATGGCTTTTAGTTTTTGCTAAAAACTAAATATTAATGCTTCACTACTCGAAGTGTTTTCACCCCATTACCAGCTTGAATTCTGGCAAAATAAACTCCAGCAGAAAGAGAATTCGCTTCTACTAAAACATTATGTTCTCCAGATGTAAATGTTTTGTTAGAAATGGTTCTTACAATTTTCCCCATCACATCATAAAGATCAATTCGTACATTTTCTTTTTCCAAAAGAGAAAAACTCAAAGTGAATCTTCGATCAAAAGGATTTGGAAATACTTTAGTATCAATGATTTTATCAATCTCCTCGGTCGAGTTACTTTCGCAACTTCCAACAATTGGCAAGTGCTGAAAATCATCAGACAAAAACGTTTTTACTTTGTCCTCGCTTACATCAAACCAGTCCATGAGAATTGATCCAAAAACCCATTTGAAATCATATTGCATCGCCACACCTTCATTAGAGTCTACGTTGGTTCCGATTTGAGGATTGTCGCCAATAACTCCTGGATTAATACAACTTCCAAAAACCATCATTGGTGCAGCCGAACCATGATCAGTTCCAATTCCAGCATTAGAAATTATTTTTCTCCCAAACTCCGAAAAAGTGCAACCAATCACACGATCTTCTAAACCTTGTAACTTTAAATCTTCTTGGAAAGCATAGATTGCATCAGATAAATTTTTCAATAAATTTGCATGCGAACCTTGAGTTGTATTTCCATCTTCAACTTGATCAGAGTGGGTGTCGAATCCACCAAGTTTTAGAACATAAATTTTAGTTTGCAAACCACCCGAAATCAACTTCGCAACTGTTTTTAATTGATTCGCTAAAGTGGTATCAGAATAAAGATTTTCATTAGAATTTCCTGCATCTGCTGCTGCGACAACTCGATCAGCATAAGCATTTGATTTTTTAAAAGTCTCTACTAGAAAATCCATTTCTGCGCCATAACAATCATTTGATTGAGGAACTTCCACTCCTGTGTCGAGCCCTCCAATATCATTGGTATTAATGATCGCCATACTAAAATTTGAATCCATACCTTGACAAGTTCCAGAGATAGATTTTCCCATCGTCACCGCAAATGGATCAGGGCAATCAGGATTTGGATAATCAGCAGGGTAGCCAGGGAAAGAATCATCCAAGTATCTTCCCATCCAACCTGTTGATTTATATTCATCAGCTTGACTTCCTGTATTCCAAATGTCAGCTGATCTAAAATGCGAACGATTTTGATCAGCGTAACCAACTCCTTGAATTACAGTTAGGTTAGAATTATCAAACATATTTTTTACTCCAGTCATTTCTGGATGCAAGCCGATCGTGTCGGTCATATCTAAAATGGAACCTTCAGGAAGAATCACATTTGGTCGAGCATTCGCCAAATTATCAAAAACATCCATCGGGACAAAAGTATTCAATCCATCATTGCCACCGTTGAGGTCAATGAGTACAAGGACTTTATCACTTTCGCCATTGATCAAAGTGGTCATCAAACTTGAAGGCATAGCTGCCATGTCAAAACCACCCAAGAAAGCAGGTAAAGTGAAAACGGTACTATTTTTTAGAAAAGCTCTTCTTTTCATTTTATTTTTTTTTGAGTTTTTGAAAAAAATCAAAAACGTAATTGTCTTGTTATAAATTAACTCAATTGGAATTCTGGAACTCGCATCATCGACAAAAACATATCGTACAATTTATTCTCGATAGCTTGTCGTTTGGTTTCATTCGTTGGATCAGAAATGAAATCTGTATATTCTACATTCCACTCGAAGTCAGGTAAACCATTCAACAAGGCTTCTTTAAAATAATCCTTCTGTTCAATTGTCATGACCCTTGGGAAAACCAATTGACAGATTTCATCAATCATTTCATTGACTTCCAAAGGATTATTTAAGGTGTCGATAAATGGAATCCAATTGTATGCTTGTGTATCTGGGGAAAAATAAAGAACATGCCATTTTACATTTGGCAGCAATCTTTTTCGAAGAGAAAGACTGGCTGAATTAATCCAATCTCTGTAGTATCCTGGAGCTTGATAATAGGCTTTCCAACCTGCCACACTTGGAATTCTAAAAATGGTTTGCCCTAACTTTTCAAATTCCCAATACCAACCAACCCATGTATCATATTCTTCGTACTGATCGATTGGCAGTTGAACTTGAAAAGTATTAACTGCAGAATAGAAAAAGTCTAATGAACCTTTAATCATACAACCTCTCATCTCCAAACTGAAAAAATGCTCACTCTTCAAAAGTGCTTCCAGCGCAGGTTGAATTTGATAATCATTATCAATTAGGATTTGAGCCATCGGAGCAATTACTTCATTCTCGATAGTGTTCGTAATATCGTAATGCACAAACCAAATATAAAGTCTTCGGCATATATGATACGCGACTTCGTCTTTTCCAAAAATGATATCAATAACGGTTTTATATTCATCTTCTCCCTCATCTGTAATGACTTGATTATTGAAGCGATGCGAGAGTACTTTATCATCTTTATCATGTCCCCAAGAGTAATAAAAAATGGCATTGGGATCATCGCCTGACCAAGCAGACCAACCGGTCAATGCTCGTGCAATGGCAGCAACATCTTGTTCGGTATAAGTAGTGTAATCGCCTTCGGCAACTAATGGCCCTTTTCCAAGTGTAAATAATTCTAACAATTCTCTTGCATAATTTTCATTGGGTTCATCTGCGAAATTAGTCGTCCCATTGAGGAAGATCAACATACTTCGATCGATGGTCATTTGTTTCGTCAATTCTTTAAAATCGCCTAAACCCAAATCTCTCAACTTAGTGAGGTATTGCCAATTCATATTGGCATCTCCTGCATCTGAAATTACGAAGTGGTTATGCCAAAATAGCGTCAGTTTTTCTGTGATAGTTTGATCATTTTTATTCATTTGCATAAACCACCATGCCCAAAGGGTTTTCGCACGAGCAAAATAAATTCCAGTCACACTACCATCTAATGGTTTGTCTACCCAAGTTTCTCCGATGCCAGCTTCTGGGTCATCTTCGAAATCATAATAAATCGGAGGATCAACTGCTGTAGGTTCTGCAAAAAGAGTAGCGAAAGTCGCTTCAAATCCTTCATCAACAGCTTGTTGAATTCGCGCTTTGGTTGGACCAAAAATAGTACGACGCAAAAGATGTGCTGCTTCATCGAAAGTCCATGGACCTGTGTAAGGTGAAAGCATATACTATAGATTTTAATTGTTTCGAAATGTAATTCGGTTAGATTAAGATGGGAATGTAAATTATAATTAGCAAAAAACATACCCTTATAAAATGGGTTTGTTGATTTGAATATTTTCCAAAATAATAATTTATTTATGGATTTGGGAAAAAAGAGGTGGAAAGGTTTTGATTTTGTTGATTTTGAGTGGGAACTAGTTTTTAAAAAATTACATACAAGTTAAATTAAAGAGGAGGAAAATTAATTTTTTCTATTTTTTAAAAGCTAAATTTTGGAGGGAATTCTGTGGATAATATTTTGCCATCGTTATCCTTGTATTCTGTTTTGATCAATTTTTCATTTCTATAATGAGACACCTTTCCAACCAATCCAACTTCGGGTTTCCAAAAACCAATTACATATGGTTTCCCCTCATGATATTTTTTAAAAAGCCCCATTCTTTTATTATCAACGTATGTTAGATAGAGCGTAGTATCAGGGTTTCTACTACTGAAGGTAATATGTGCGCCATTAAGTTTTCCATTTTTGTAAAAAGATTCGGTGGACAATTTACCATTTTTATAGAAAGCTTGACATTTTCCTTCTTGTTGATCATTCACATAATTAGCTGTAAAACTTAGACTCCCATCGTCATAAAAGTGTTCCCAAATTCCTTCTTTTTTACCATTTAATAATTGCCCTTTTGACTTTATTTTAGTTGATGAATGAAAGTATTTCCAAGTTCCTGTTTGTCGGTCACTTTTGTAATAACCTTCATTCATTAATTCTCCTTTCCTATTATAGTTTTTCCAAATTCCTTCTTTCAATTTGGTAATCTTATCAATAGTTCCTTCACTTTTGATTTTAGTTTTATCTGTATCAAAATAAATCTGGGTTATTTCCAAATTGGTATCTTGATGACAAGAAAGGACACAAAAAATCATCATTAAATAAGTAAAGAAATTCATTAATTTTTATTTTAAAAAAAAACAAAAGGTAGGCAAATATTTTAAAAATTGGACATTTAGTTTTTTTAAAAGGGATTTTTAAATAATTTCTTATTATTGATCACATATAAATTAGCTTAAGTCCAATCTTGTATTAAACTCATTGGAATAAATTTCTTGGCGATAATCATTTTATGCAAGCAATGCTTTTCAAATAAAAGCCGCATTTCAAATTAATGAAATGCGGCTTAATATTTAAGGTGTATTTAGTTCCTAATTAAAATTGGTA
>CAJQQY010000411.1 GCA_905480595.1 uncultured Saprospiraceae bacterium
TCCGCTTTGATGCAAGGATTGGCTGACGGATATTTTGTAATCCCATATACTGTTGGACCATTTTTATCCAAAGAAATTAGAACAGATCAGATAAGTCCTGATGGTCCTGAATTTTTGGCAGCGGAAAAAGAAACTAATGAAAGATTGGAACGCTTGATTAAAATTCAAGGAAATCAATCTGTAGAAAGTTTCCACCGTCGTCTTGGAAAAATCATGTGGGAATACTGTGGTATGTCGCGAAATGCAGAAGGCTTGAAAAAAGGTCGTCAAATGATTCGAGATTTACGAGCAGAATTTTACAATGATGTTTTTGTTCCAGGTGAAGTAAATGAATTTAATCCTGAATTAGAAAAAGCAAGTCGAGTGGCTGACTTTTTAGAATTAGGTGAAGTCATGATGATGGATGCATTGGATCGAAACGAAAGTTGTGGTGGTCATTTCAGAGAAGAGTATGCTTCTGCTGAAGGTGAAGCAAAACGTAACGATGAAGATTATGCTTACGTTGCTGCTTGGGAATGGGATGAGATCGAACCAAAAGTTCACAAAGAACACTTAGAATTCAAAGACATTGAATTAAAAACTAGATCTTATAAATAATGGTTAACGGTTACCTGTGAATGGTTAACCGTATAATCGTGATTTAATTTTTTTAAAAAAACTAGCGAATTGTATTTCTTGTAACGCTGACGCTAACACATTTACAATTCGTTTAAAAATAAATTTGATATGAAAATTCATTTAAAAGTTTGGAGACAAAGAAATGAAGAATCAAAAGGTTACCTCGAAGATCATACAGTAGAAGCTGATGAACATATGTCATTTTTGGAAATGATGGATGTCTTAAATGAAGACTTGGTATCTAAAAAAGAAACTCCAGTTGCCTTCGAACATGATTGTCGAGAAGGAATTTGTGGAGCATGTAGTATGGTTATCAATGGCCAACCTCATGGCCCTGATTCAGGAACTACTACTTGCCAATTACACATGCGATCTTTCAAAGATGGCGATACAGTTGTCATTGAGCCTTGGAGAGCACAAGCTTTTCCAGTAATCAAAGACTTAGTTGTTGATCGTTCTTCTTTTGATCGAATCATTCAAGCAGGTGGATATATTTCTGTTAATACAGGTCAAGCGCAAGATGGAAATGCGATTCCAATTGAAAAAAGTAGATCAGCTTTTGCAATGGATGCAGCTGAGTGTATTGGTTGTGGTGCTTGCGTTGCAGCTTGTCCGAATGCAAGTGCGATGTTATTTACTTCTGCGAAAGTAGCGCACTTAGGTACGATGCCTCAAGGAGAAGTGGAGCAATCTACACGTGTTCAATCAATGGTGAAACAAATGGACTTGGAAGGTTTTGGAATGTGCTCAAATACTGGTGCATGTGAAGCTGAATGTCCTAAAGGAATTTCAATTACAAATATCGCTATGATGAATCGACAATACTTTGGGTCGGTTTTAGGATCTGAGAAGAGTGTGTAACCTCCTCTAAAGGAGAAGTTCTGAAAAAGCGCATCGAGAAAATTCTTGATGCGCTTTTTTTAATTTTAAAATATATTCCTCAAAAAAAGAGCCATCGCTCATGCAACAGCTCTCTCCATTTATACTTTTCAATAATAATATTATACAATATCTTTAAATTTCCGACTCACCTCTTTTGAAATGGTGAAGTAAAAAGTACTCCCCTTTCCTTCTTCTGATTTAATCCCAATTGTTCCAAAGTGCTGCTCCACTACTTTTTTACAAAGTGACAAACCAATTCCAGTCCCTACATATTGACTCATTTCATGTAATCTTTCGAATAGTTGAAAAACACGTTTTTGATTTTTTTCAGCAATTCCAATTCCATTATCTTTCACTTTAAAAAGGAACTCGTTTTCTCGATCTTCATATGAGATTTCGATTTTTGGAATTACATTTTTCTCCACATATTTTAATGCATTAGTAATTAGATTTTGAAAAAGCTGTTTCAGTTTAATTCTATCTCCATCAACAGTTGGTAATTTTTTGGGAATCATCACCACCGCACTTTGGTAATCTATCGAAGCTTTTAATTCCTTCAAAACTTCAGTTATCATGAGGTCAATATTAATTGAACGAATATTTAATTTGGTAGAATCCACTTTGGAAAAGGCACGCAAATCTTGGATTAGATGACGCATATTGCTAGTCGAACTAGTGATAAAATGCATGTACTCATTTTGAGCTGACGTAGCATTGTCTTTTAGACTTTTTTGCAATAGTTTAGTGTAGCTTTGAATCGTTCTCAATGGAGCTTGCATGTCGTGTGAAGCAATGGCTGCAAAATTTTCTAACTGATTATTTGACTCAATATATTTAGTCAATTCTGCATTTTTCAAATTCAATTCTATGACATTATTTTTGATAATTTCCTCCTGCTCTTTTCGATCCGTAATATCTTTTAAAACAAACATGATCCGACAAGAAGTTGCTTGAGGTAATAAAAATGCAATCATTTCACAAGTCAATTGCTCTTCATTTTTTGGTAAAAAAACCCACTCTGTTTCATATGTTCCTCGCTTTTTGGTTTTCTTTACTATTTGTTCAAATGCTTGACAAGACTTCATTCCATTCGTCTGATATTCAGGAGAAAACTCTTTTAAGGATGTAGCAATAATAGTTCGAGTATCAGTTGAAAGATAAGTTGCCAGCCTCAAATTACATCGTAAAACTTTGTTGTCGTTACAATCAAAAATCATGATTCCATCAAAAGCATTATCAAATAAAGCATTATTATTTCGTTCACTTTCAATAATTTTCCTTTGAGATTCCATAAGGTCAGTAATATCCGTTACATGCGTTAATATACCTGTAACATCATTTTTTTTATTGAGTAGCGGTAATTTGTCTATTTTTGACCAGGTCTTTTTTCCATCTTTATCTTTTACTGAAAAAGTAATGCCTAGGATAGGTTGTTTTGTTCTAGCAATCTGCAAATCTTCTAAGTGAGATTTTCGAGCGTTCTCCTCTGGTACAAATTCAGATAGGTTTTTACCTTCAATATTTTCGACTGTACTATTCAATGCTCGAGTCATCGCTTCATTGCATTTAACAAAATTATTTTCCAAGTCCTTTAGCCCAAATTGCAATGGTATGGAATTTAATATTTGATCTTGCTCAAAATACAATTTTTCCCAATTACGTCTGTTGTGATAATCATCTGTGATGTCTTTTATAAAAAAGATAACTCTAGTTTCAGCTTTTTTGGCAACCGATACCGTAGTAATTTCTGCGACAAAAGTACTTCCATCAAATCTATCTGCTAAAAAAACGCAACAACAACTTCCTCCTTCTCTTGCTTCTCTAATGATACCTTGAAAAAAATTATCAATGCTTATTTGATTCAATGTACCATCACTTTGTGCATAGAATCTTTTCCAATCAGATTTTAAAAATTCCGTTTTACTTGATGCCCGAAACATCTCCACCGCAACTTTATTACATTCCACAAACTTTTTATTCACAAGATCAAAATAGATGATCGACTCACATGCATTATTGAATATGGTTTCATATTTTTCAGTACTCTGCTTTAAAATATTAGTACTTTCCAATTCTTGAGTAATTTCATGCAATATGACAAAAGCATCTCCTCGTTCTTCTCCAGTAGGAACAATATTGAATTGGCCAATTGCGATCTCTCCATTTTTCTTTAAAAATTCTCCGGTAGAATAAATCACTTCTTTTTTAATTACCTTCTTTCGATGATCAACTCTTATAAGCTCATGACTATCAATATCAGGATGAAGAGATGAATATTGTGGCATCATATCAAAACGATTTAACGCTAAAAACTCATCTTTAGAAAAACCTAATAATTTGAGAACTGATTGATTACAATCTTTAATGGTCTCGGTTTCATAATTATAAATAAAAACCGCATCAAACATATTTTGAAAAAGAGTAGAAAAGATGGCTGGAGAATAAGTTGTACTTGTTAAAGAAGATTCTGTTAGGGACATGTTTTTTGGAGAATTTAGAAACGATTAATAAATACCTGATAGTAAATAATATGTTACTTGACAGTTTAAAAGTGTGTCTTTGGGTGTCGTTTCTACTTTATACCAAATTGTGTATACGTTAGTATTAACAATTTCAAAAACTATTCCGTATTGATATATTACTAATATAAAATTTAATGCAATACAACAAACATTATGTTTCCTTCATAAAAGAAAGAGCCATTCTACTCAGTAGAATGACTCTTTCTTTTTTACACTATTTTATGATTTTCTTATTTTAAAAAATCTAAACTCTTATTCACAAATGCGCTCAATTCAGCTCCCTGTAACATTCCTTGATTCAATCTCGCTAAATCATATAGGTGATTTACAAAATCTTCTTTCTTCTCTTCGCTTCGCATTTTTAACAATTTTTCAGCAACTAGAGGGTGGTTTGTATTCACCACCACATTATAACTATCAGGGAATCCTTCCATTCCCATTCCCTGCAATGATTGCATTTCTTTCATTCTTCGCATAAACTCAGGTCGCGTGATTTGAACAGGCAAATCATCTGGTGACAATGCTTTCATTGTAATAGTCGCACCTGCTTGAGTTACTTTTGATTCGAACAAAGTTTTCACTTTTTCTTGTTCTTTTTCACTCAATACCGATTCAGTTGCTTCGTCTTTTTGCACTAAATTATCAGCAGTATCTGAATCCACCCGAACGAAGGTTACATCGCCTAACTTTGTTTCTAGGTGCTGCATAAAGTGATTATCGATTACATTATCAAATTGTAAAACAGAATAACCTTTATTTTTTGCAGCTTCAATATAAGTATCAGTTCCAGCAGGATTATTAGTGTAAACCATCACTAATTTATTGTGCTTGTCTGTTTGTGCATCTTTGATTTTTTCTTTGAATTCTTCAATAGTATGTAATTTTCCTTCTACATCTTTTAACAAAACAAATTTCTTCGCTTTGTCATAGAATTTTTCTTCAGACAACATTCCGTATTTTACGAATACACCTAAGTCATTCCATTTTGATTCGAAGTCATCTCTTTTCTTTTTGAAAAGGCTAGCTAATTTATCAGCCACTTTTTTAGTGATGTAACCTGTGATTTTTTTCACATTAGCATCGCTTTGTAAATAACTTCTAGAAACATTCAACGGTATATCTGGTGAGTCAATCACACCATGCAACAATGTCAAAAACTCTGGTACGATTTCTTTTACCTCGTCAGTTACATATACTTGGTTAGAGTATAATTGGATTTTATTTTTTTGAACTTCAATTGAATTACCCAATTTTGGGAAATACAAAATCCCTGTTAAGTTAAATGGAAAATCAATATCCAAGTGAATCCAAAACATTGGTGGAGTCGAATAAGGATATAATTCATTGTAGAATTTTTTGTAATCCTCTTCTTTTAATTTGTTCGCTTTCTTCTTCCAAATCGGATTTGGGTTATTGATAATGTTATCAATTTCCGTTTTAATTTCTTTTTGGTCATCACCTTCTCCTTCAAATGAAGTTTCGGTTTTTGTTCCAAATTTAATTTCTACCGGAAGGAACTTACAGTACTTAGTCAAAAGACCTTCGATTCGGCCTTCATCTAAAAATTCTGTCGCATCATCGCTTATATGTAAAATAATATCTGTTCCTCGATCTTTTCGATCATTAGTATCAATTGTATATTCTGGATCACCTTCGCAAGTCCAAGTCGTACCTTTTTTATTTCTTTTATACGAACGAGTTCTCACTTCTACTTTGTCTGCTACCATAAATGCAGAATAAAATCCTAAACCGAAGTTTCCAATTATTGAACTTTCGTTTTTATATTTTTCCAAAAATTCTGATGCGCTCGAAAATGCTACTTGATTCAAATACTTCATCACCTCATCTTCAGTCATACCGATCCCTTTATCAGCAATCGTGATCGTCTTATTTTCTTTGTCTACAGAAACTTCGATAGTCGTGTCTCCGATATCTCCTTTGATCTCTCCCCGAGCTGCAAGTGTTTTTAATTTAGAAGTTGCATCAACTGCATTTGAAACCAATTCTCTCAAAAATATTTCCTGATCAGAATAGAGGAATTGTTTAATGATAGGAAAGATGTTTTCCGTTTGTACTGAAATACTACCTTTTTGCATGGCTTGTTTTTTATTTTTTAAAATAAATATTTTTTTAAACCTGAATTTTGAAAAAGAACTCCAGATTTTTTTAAAGTTTATTAATTGATTTTAAACAAATCTCGAAAAAATATCATCGCTTAAAATACACAGTTTAACCTTTCCCAAAGGATGTGCCACCACCTAAAATCTGCCAAATTGACGGAGAAACAAGACAGTTCTACCCCTTGTAAACATTGACATTTTTACAAAAAGGTCAAAAGTGCAGTTTTCCCACTTCAAATAATTAAAAAAATAAATATGTGAATATTTCCCGTGTCACATTTTTGATTTAGTAAAAATTAAATTGGCAAGTGTTGGCTTCAAAATTGCAAAAGGAATATTCGTAACTAATTAACATACTCTTTCAAAAAGTTGATGGAGGAAATTGCAAAGTTGAGTGGATGATTTTTTTAAGAAAAATGAATCAAACAACTTTTTGAAAAACAACTTATCGGTAGAATTACAGAAAGGAGAAGACTACTTTTCAACAAATATTTTAGAAAAACTAAATTCAAAAATATTTCAGTTAAAAAACTTAACTGGCACAGTTGTTGGAAATACATATATGTCTTTGGAAAACAGAATGAGCGGAAAAAATTACCACTCAGTTTTTCAAATTCAAAACCTCCATTTCGAACTTCCTCCCATAAGTTTTAAAAAATGTGAATTGAATCATCAGCATTTTTTGCTGATTTGAGAATAAAGAAATAGAGTCAGAAATGACTTTATAAAGGGTGAGTGAGACCGATTTATTGGGGGGTAATATCGGTCTCATTACTCACTCCTTTATAAGAAACAATTCCCAAATGAGGGAATCCAAAAGAAAAAGATTTTTACGAAAAAATTCCTCCCAGATACCCCCGTATCGAAAAGGACACTAAGAACACTATCAAACACAGAAGGAATAATTAAGTAAAGATCTTTGAGGTCAGAAGTGACCTTAAACTAAGTGAGTGGAACCAACTTATTGGGGGGTAAGGTCGGTTCTTAACTCACTTTTTTTGTCTATATCACGAAGCTTCAGCTTCGTTTCCAATAGAATTTTGTAATCCAATGAAACGAAAAAGAGCGTCCAAGTTTAACTTGTGACGCTCTTTTCATTTTTACGTTGGACGATAGCTACACTTGACATTCGACGTTTTACATTTCTCCGAAAAGCGAAACCAACGTCAACCTTCTAACGTGAAGCGTTTACTAGTTTCTTCCTTCTACATTTACTTCAATCCTTTTATCCTGATTCGCCAATTGCCATGCTGTATGAAAAACTAATTTTCCAATAATCTCCATTTTCTCAAAGTTGATTTTTTCAATCGTATCTGAAGTTCGGTGATAATCCCCATGCGTTCCATTGAAATAAAAAATTGCCGGAATACCTTTTTCTGCAAAATTATAATGATCTGATCGATAGTAATACCTGTTTGGATCGTCATCTTCATTATATGTGTAATCCAAAACTAAGTTGGTGTATTTTTTATTGGCGTTTTCATTGATGTCATGCAACTCTGTACTCAATCGATCTGAACCAATCACATAAACATAATTTGGATTGTCTATATATTTTTTATCTACTCGACCAACCATATCTACATTTACATTTGCAACGGTATTTGCAATTGGATAAATTGGATGTTCTGCATAAAATTGCGATCCCAACAATCCTTTTTCTTCTCCTGTCACCAACATACATAATACACTTCGTCGAGGTCCTTGTCCTTGTTTTTTTGCTTCCACTAATGCTTGAGTCACTTCCAAAACGGTACTTGTTCCAGAGCCATTATCATCTGCTCCATTATAAACATCATCTCCTCTTTTTCCTAAATGATCATAGTGTGCAGTCACCACCACTACTTCGTCTTTTAATTTTGGGTCACTTCCTTCTATGAACCCTAAAACATTATTACCCACTAAAGTTTTGATGTTTTTCTTTTGAACTAATTTCATGTCTGTTTTAAGAGTAACACTTTTTGATTTGCCTTTCTTTTTAATTTTATTTCTAGACTTGATTACTTTTCTTGATTTTTTTCCCATAATTGCTTTGGCAATGTTGGTAGAAATGTAAGCACTATTCGCATACATTGTCGAAGGATCAGCTTGTTTTCCTAGAGTCATTTTTGCACCAACTAAAAATCTACGATTTTTGCTGATTTCTTTTTGTAAATTATTCTCGATAAACAAAACTGTTTTCACTCCTTTTTCATGAGCTTTTTTCAATTTCATCTCCCAGTTCGTTGTCCACTCTGAAGGTGCAGGAGTTCCTGTAACTCGAGAGTTTCCTTTTTTATCCATTGGTTCACCTTTATAAATCATAATGGTTTTCCCCTTCAAATTCTTTTTTCCGTAGTCACTATATTTTGCGTCATCAATTCCGTATCCCAAAAATACCACCTCATTAATTTGAATCATTGGCATTTCTCCATTACGAGCCGGAAAAGATAAAAAATCCCACAAGTGTCTAAATTTCTCGCCATTCACTTCCAAACTTGCCTCCTCCCATTTTGTCCAAGTAAACATTACATTCTGATAATAAGAATTATCGTCACCAACCTTTGGTAATCCTAAAGATTTAAAATGATTAGCAATATATTCAGCAGCTTTCCGATTTCCTTCTGTTCCAGTTTCTCTTCCCTCGTATTCATCAGAAGCAAGAACAGATAAATGAGTTCGTAGATCATCTGCAGTAATTGTTGCAGCAAGACTAGCAGGTATATCATCAATAGCTTCTAATGATGCTTGCCCAAAAAGACTACTAGCTGAAAAAAGAAGGATTAATGCGAACCAATAATTTTTCATAATAAATAATGATTAGTTAATTTTTAAAATTGAAGGTTTTTTGAGTTTCAAAAAAGAGATACAAAATTAATATTTCTCATCAAAAAATAGAAGTCTATTTTGAAACGCTTAACTTGATAGTTTTTATTATAATGACATTGGATACAACTCAATGTTGCGTGAATATTTTTTGAAAAAAAATACCACTAAATTTCACAAAGAAACTTAGTGGTATAAAAAATCAACTTCTTTTTCTTTTAGAAATCAATAATTTCAATATTTGGAATTGTTGATTCAAACCAATTTAATGGTTTTTGATTTTTATCTCCTGTCCGAGTATCACATTTAAAAAAGAGATAAAATTTTTGCATATCATCTCCAATGTTCTTTAATAATTTCTCTAATCTTCTTTCTCCTTCTTCCACTTTGCTAAAAACATACTGTGCTCTCCAACTGTAAAAAGCTTCATCATGATGTTCAATAATTTTCAATACTGATTCATCATCTATAAATTGAGTGGCAAAATTTCGAGCTAAAACACTATGATGTCGAGACCAATCACGAGGCCTTTTGGTATCTTCTAAATGTTTGAAAGTATCATGTAAGAATGCCACCAACCGAAGTTGCTGACGAGTGTGGGTATTAATATTTAGTTGGTCGATATTCTTGAGCACTTCAGCAATATGGTAAATAACTTTACCTTCAGGATGACCATATCGGGGCATACCCCAAAACAGTCCTTCCTTAAAATCAGGATGGTTAATCAATTGATTTTCAATGTCTGTCTCGGGTTTTAGAAGTCCTTTGATGACATCAATTTGAAGAATATGCTTCTTCATAGCGGTAGTTGTTTTTTCTTTAATAAAGTTAATAACCAAACCAAAATGTGTTTTCCAAAAAATCAAGTTTATTGATATACGGAGTTTAGATTCTAGTTGTTGTATTTGGTTAGCGGTATTTTGGAAAGATGATTGGTTCCGAATGGGTGTTAATTTCCTGTTAAAGCAATTTGGTCTATCAACAAACATAAGGCAATACCGTTATTTTTGCAATTATTCTTTTGAATAATTTACTTTTTTAACCTAGTTATATTTTTGAGAATATTTTTTAATCTACATAAAACGTCAATCATTATGAAAAATTTGTTTTCTCTTGTATTCGCTGGAATCATTGGTGGTATGATAACTCTCGCTGGCGTTTACTTGCTCCGTACTTCTCACATAGAGAATACTCCAACTATAGAAACCTATGCTCAACCCGTTTCGAATAATTTAAATATCAGAGCTGGCTCAGCGACAGCACCTTTTGATTTTGCTGACGCAGCAGAAAAAGCGACACCTTCTGTTGTCCATATTACTGCAACTAGTGGTCGTGGTCAACAAGAAGAATCAGAAAGTCCGCTTGATTACTTTTTTGGAAATCCTGGACAAGGTGGTATTCGAGGTGGAACTGGCTCAGGTGTGATTTATAGTTCAGATGGATATATCATCACTAATAATCATGTAATTGAAGGCGCTAATAATATTGAAGTTACACTTTCTAACAATAGAACTTACAAAGCTGAAGTTGTTGGAACAGAAGCTCAAGCTGATTTAGCAGTTCTAAAAATTGATGCTCGTCGCCTTCCTACATTAAGACAAGCTGACTCTGAACGAGCTCGGATTGGCGAATGGGTTTTGGCTGTCGGCAACCCTTTTGATTTGAATTCAACTGTTACGGCTGGAATCATCAGCGCAAAAGGAAGAGACATTGGTATCATTCGAGGAAATACTTCTATCGAATCTTTTATCCAAACTGATGCGGCAGTAAATCCAGGAAATAGTGGTGGTGCTCTCATCGATGCTCAAGGACGATTGCTTGGAATCAACACTGCTATTGCAACTCAAACGGGAAGTTACTCTGGTTACTCTTTTGCTATTCCGGTAAATTTCATGGATAAAATTGCTCAAGACATTATTGAATATGGCTCGTATCAACGAGGTTTTTTAGGAATCAATATTCGAAATTTAAATAATGACTTGGCAGATGAATTAGGATTGAACATTACACAAGGTGTTCTTGTTAGCAATATTGTAAAAGGTGGTGCAGCAGAATACGCAGGTATCCTTACTGATGATGTTATTATTAAAGTAAATGGAATAAAAGTAAATTCTGCTCCAAAATTGCAAGAGTTAGTGGGAACTAAACGACAAGGAGAAAAGGTTACTATAACTGTAAATAGGAGTGGAAAAATTAAAGAAATCCCCGTAACTTTAAAGAAAGGGTAGTCAAAAAATTAAAATGTGACTTTTAATTTTTTGATGGTCTTAAAACAGAATTCTATCCATTAAATATATATATCATATATTTTAACATTTAGGATTTTATTAACACTTTTTTTGAAACAATTTTTATACAAAAGTGGTTACTATATTACTAAAGAGACAATAATCTAATTTAGATATATAAAGAAACTTGTTTAAAGTTGGTTTTTCGTTTTGTTTTGATGCGTCTGTCCTGTTCTTCAGGACGGACGTTTTTTTTACCCTTCATCAAAAGCATATTGTTATCTCAAATACATGAAAACAATATTTTCCTAGTACTTTAATAATCATTATTTTAATGGAATGAACGCATTCCTACAATCTCTCGACGACGCTATATGTTTGTTTTACCCACGACTTTGTTTGGCCTGTGGTAAACGACATCTGCCTCCTAAACAGGTACTCTGTATCACTTGCGAATTTCGTTTACCTAGAACTGATTTCCATTTGTTTAAAGAAAATGATTTTACCAAAAAACTTTGGGGACGTGTGGATATTTACACCGCGACCTCGCTATTTTATTTTTTGAAAAAAAGTAAAACTCAAAACTTAATTCATAATTTAAAGTACAAAGGGAAAAGAGAGGTTGGAATAACCTTAGGAAAAATGCTGGGAAAAACTTTGATTAAATCTCAACTTTATTTTGACATAGATTTGATTGTTCCGATTCCTTTGCACATTAAAAAAGAAATCAAAAGAGGTTTTAATCAGAGCGATGTTTTTGCTCAAGGACTTTCAGAAGCAATGGAAATTCCTTGGTCAAAAAATGCACTAGAAAGAAAATTCTTCACAGAAACTCAAACGCAAAAATCTCGAATCGAACGTTTCCAAAATGTAATCAAAGCATTTAATATCAAACAACCTGAGTTGCTAAAAAATAAACATATCCTTTTGGTGGATGATGTTCTTACGACAGGTGCAACGCTTGAAGCAGGAGCAATAAAAATATTGGAAGTGGAAGGAACAAAGGTGAGTATGGCTACTATTGCTTTCGCTAAGAATGATTGATGCTTTGAGGAAATTAGAAATCAGGAAATAGAATATCCGTGACACGCCTTCGAGGCGTGCCACGAAATGTTGGTTTTATTTTTTATCCTTCGAGGATTTGCGCCGCGTGATCTTTCGATTTCACTTTCGTAATTACTTGCTCAATCTTTCCTTTTTCATCGATGACAAAAGTTGTTCGATGCAATCCATCATACTCTCTCCCCATAAATTTCTTAGGCCCCCAAACGTTAAATGCTTTCGTTACATCTAATGTTTCATCTGCTAAGAGTGGAAATGGAAAATCAAATTTCTTAATGAAATTCTGATGCTTCTTTTGAGTGTCGGGACTTACCCCGAGTAACTCATAACCTTTCTCTTGAAGCATCGAATAATTATCTCGCAAGTTGCAAGCTTCAACAGTACAAGTTGGGGTATTATCTTTTGGATAAAAAAATAGGATCAACTTTTTCCCTTTAAAATCTTTGAGCGCGATCTTTTCTCCGTTCTCGTTCACGCCTGAAAAATTAGGTGCTTTGTCCCCTGGTTTTAAATGTGTCATTTATTTATTTTATACTTTTTTCTAAAAATTTATTTCACCTAGGAAACATAGTTTAATAAAAAATGTTTTATCAAACTACCTCGTAAATTCTCTTTCATAAACTTTTTCGTTCCCTCGATCATCCGTTACTTCAATTCGAAGTAAGTGTTTTCCCTTTTCAATACTTCCATCAAAACGATGAATCAGCAAATCATTTTTCCCATCATAATCCACTAAAATCCATTTGCCATCAACCGTAACTTTGTACGTAAAAGGATCAATATTTCGAGCCGTCTTAAAATTCTCTTTTACTTTAAAAGTCATTTTTGAAGCGCCTCGCATATTTGATTTGAATCGAATGGGTTGAATTGTAGGAGCTTTGGTGTCAACCATAATACAGTAGTTTCCAAAGTCTCGAACCTTAGCGGTAAGTTTTCCTTCCTCCCACTTTCCTCCACAATTTTGAGGCGATTTTGATTTCCCACAATAAGCAATAAAAGCTTTGTCTCGTAAATTTTCAGGAAGTCCTGAAGCTTCGATTCCTATATCATAGTATCGATGTACAGGAGTTTTATAATCATGAATCTGATGAACGGTTGAAAAAACTCCTTCGGATTCATCATAAGAAGTATTATATTTTAAATACAAATTTTCATAGAGTGTTCCCTTTTTTAGAAAAAGAGAAAGTCCTCCTGTTTCAATTTGATTGTCTTCATCATAAGGTAAAATGTAATTAAACATTTTAGAAGGTGGGTCTTTTACCTCTCCCCTTTTTACCCAAAATCGTAATGTAGACCGATTCCCTGCAATATCTTTAATCACCATTTTTATTTTACTAGCCTTGCCTTCATTCAAGGTTATCATTCCTGCATCAGATTGCGTTCCATAAATTGATAATTCATTTCCAGGCAATTCGTAGCATCGATTGAAGTAGCTTTTTTTCACAACTTGCTCTTCGTAATCCAAATGTGCATTAATGTATCGAGTCTCGTCAAAAGAAAAAGTTTCCATTTTAAAATCATAAATTGGTCGGTCATCTTGGAACATTTCAAGTGAATAGATCCCATTCCAATTAGATGCGCCATTTTGATTGTCATAAGTTTTTAAGGCAAGTCCTATTCGCCATGCACCAATAGTTAACGTATCTTTTCGAACTGAATATTTTTTCCCATTTTTCAGTAAATCAATGGTTTTTGTTTTTTGTGTTTCGCGTTTATCATTGAGATTATAAATTTTTAATTGATGAATTCGAGGAGGAATATTATCTGAAACGTTGATTCCAAAAAGTAATGGGTTA
>CAJQQY010000412.1 GCA_905480595.1 uncultured Saprospiraceae bacterium
CGCTCATTTTTTTACGGTCAGCTAAAGCAGACCACCACGTTACCATTCTAATCCTTTCGATACTGTAACTGTTGCTCCTTCTGTTAACATGTATATTTCTCCTGCATCATCATAAACAGTACAAGTCGCAATCATTTTAAAATCACTCGCTTCCTCAATCTTCACATTTACAAACAACTCTTTTCCAAAAGGAATATCCTTATACAAAATCGCAGAATCAGTTTGTAACGGAAGACTCTTCGCGCCGTCTTTGTATTTTTGAACCCACACCACCATACCTTGATATTGGATATCAGTAAAAAAAGTATTTACAGAAATAACTGGAAATTGACCTTGTTCCGAAAGTGGTACATCAGGTGCTTTGCAAGACAAGACGATTTGATTTTCTGTACAATCCAAAATCTGTTCGATGCCACGGAAATAAGTATCGTGGAAAAGCGAACCATCTTTGTAGAGAACTGCACCTTCCGTTGGAGTGTAAGTTCCACTTGTTTGATGATTGAATTTTGGAGCAGTTGGAATCTGTTTTTTATGTTTTAAAATAACAGTTGCTTTGTAATGGTAAGTCGGCAATTTTCCTCCTTCACTCAAAACGGTTGTTTCAAAAATAATTTCAGATTCGTTCTTTTCGATTTCTTTACATTCGATGATGTAATCCTCTTTTTGATTTCCGTCGAAGACGATGCCTTTAAAGAGTTTTGTATTTTTTACTTGAAAAACCTTAAAATCTGGGTAGATTTTTTCGCAAGTTTGAGCCATCCACCCACAAGCATTAACTACAGGTAAAACTGCATTACCTTGAATGACATGGTGCATCAAAAATGGATTATTTTTCAATTCAATTTTTCTATGAATTTTATGTGTACGTACTTCGCCGAGATGACTAATTCCTGCAGGCAAAGTTCCTCCGATAATTACTTGAGGTTGGTTTGAATATGCAGTATTCATTTCGTTCACCATCATTGCTGCACCACCTTCACTATTCACGAGAGTAACACCTGCTGCTTCGAATTGAGCTTTCAATTCACCACTAACCATTCCGCTATCCCAAGCGCCCCAGTTGATGGCAGAGACATGAGTGTTTGGATGATTCTTTTTGAAAAGGTGAGCTGCTTTGCTTAAAATTTCGTTAGCGATGGCATAGTCAGTTTGACCGACATTTCCATAAAATCCAGCTACTGAAGAAAACAAAACTAAGTGATCTAAATTATGAATTTCTACCGATTGGAAAAGACTCAAAAGACCATCTAATTTTACTGACAATACATTTTCAAAATCTGATTCAGATTTATCTTGGATGTATTTATCAGCTAATCTTCCTGCACCGTGAACTACTCCTGTGATTTTTCCAAAACGAGCAACAACATTGTTTAACTCTGCTTTGAAACTTGCTGGATTCGTCACATCACCTTTAATATAAGCGACTTCAGCTCCGTGATTTTTGATTTGAGAAATAGTATCCTCAATCTCTTTTTTCGCAGCAATGTTTTTATAAATTTTCTTAACCGCTGGCAAACTTGGTTTCTCTCCACGAACTTTAAAATCGTTCATGATCAATCGTTTTAATGCGCCTTCGTCTGATTCATTTTTAGCATATTCAGGAACTTCAAAACTGAAATCTGAACGACCTAAAAGAATGAATTTACATTGGAATGCTTTTGCCATTTCGATGACGCAAGTAGCTGTTACACCTTTTGCTCCACCACTTACTAAGAAAACAGAATCTTTTGTTACGTTAGTTGTAATTGATTGATTTTCAGTTAATTGTACTTTTGTTACGCTGGTTGTAGCTCTTCCTTCTTCCGAAAAAGCCACTTCTATATTTCGTACATTTGGATCGTGCAATTCAGCGATAACCTGCTTGGCAATTACGTCCGAAGATAATTCAGGTTGGATGTCAACTGCTCTACAAAAAACAGGAGACCATTCTAAGTTTAGACATTTTACCAAACCAGTAATTCCACCTCCGACTACACTTACATTTCCTCTTTTTCCTTGTCCTAATTTTCCATCCATTCGAGTAACGGTTACGAAATTAGCACGTTGAGTTTGACCTAAATCATTCAAAGGTTTTTGCAAATGCTTGGCTAAGAAAAACAATATTTTTACAACTTGTCTTTCCGCAGGAAAGTGTTGGACAAAATTTCCATTTTGAAATTCGAAGTGAGGATGCAAATGGATAAAACTTCCCACTTCACCATATTGAGTTCGAATTTTTTCAATAGCATTTTTTACCGCTTCATCAGAATGACTTTCTAAATCAATTCCATTAGTTGAAATTTTACTCGCTTGATTTGGTAGGTTTAAAGCAACTACTTTGTTGCCTTTTGCTTCCAATTGAGCAATCACTTTTGAAGTCAAATCCGACCCATCATTGGTAACCAATGCGATGTGCGTATTTGGTAAAGTGAATTCCAAATAATCAGGTTGAGGTAAATATTCTAGCCCAACTTCGCTTCGTTCCACACCATGGAAATCGGAAGTTATGATTGTTGAACCGTTGCTAGTTGCAACAGGTTCAACAATTTTATTTTGCGTAACAGGCTTGGGCGCAACTGTTCCGCTTATGCCTTTTTTGAGGAAACGTAATCAACGATTTCACCCAAAGTTCTTAATTCAGTTAATTCGTTAGGATTGATATCTCCCATGCTTGGATATTGCGAAGTTAATGCTCCGAAAATTTCTACTCTTTTGATAGAATCAATTCCTAAATCCGCTTCCATGTCCATTCCTAATTCTAACATCTCAGCAGGGTATCCTGTTTTTTCAGAAACAACTTCTAGTAATGCTTTTTCTAATTCTGCATTGTCCACTCCTCCTGTTGCTGGAGCAGGGGTTGCAACTGGTGCTGCTGCAACGACTGGAGTTGCTGCGGCGTTATTTGCAACTGCATTTCCACCTTTAGCTGAAACGTAATCCACGATTTCACCAAGTGTTCTTAACTCAGTTAATTCGTTTGGATTGATACCAGACATCTCAGGATATTGAGCAGTTAATGCTCCGAAAATTTCCACTCTTTTGATAGAATCAATTCCTAAATCCGCTTCCATGTCCATTCCTAACTCTAACATTTCTGATGGGTAACCAGTTTTTTCAGAAACTACTTCTAATAATGCAGCTTCTAATTTTGAAGTGTCACCTCCTGTTGCTGGAGCTGCTACAGTTGGAGCAGGAGCAGGAGTGTTGACAGTTGTGATTGCTTCAGGAGTTGAAGTTGTAGTTGCATTGTTTGCAACTGCATTTCCACCTTTAGCACTCACGTAATCCACGATTTCACCAAGAGTTCTCAACTCAGTTAATTCGTTTGGATTGATACCAGACATTTCAGGATATTGAGCAGTTAAAGCTCCGAAGATTTCTACTCTTTTGATAGAATCAATTCCTAAATCCGCTTCCATATCCATTCCTAATTCTAACATTTCTGATGGGTAACCAGTTTTTTCAGAAACAACTTCCAATAATGCAGCTTCCAATTTTGAAGTGTCACCACCTCCACCTGTAGTTGGTGCTGGAGGAGCTGGTGCAACAGCAACTGGAGTTTCAACTTTTACTGCAGTATGAGTTCCGTTTCCATTTCCGTTAGAGTAAACAGGAGTTTCTTTTACGATTGGAGCAACTTGAACTGGAGCCGTTTGAGCAACTGCTTTTGCAACTGGTGCATTAGTTGTTGCAGCCATTTGCTGATTCAATAAATTCAACAATTGTTGTGACTGTTGATTTTGGTCATTCATGAATTTTTCAAAAATTGCTAATGACTTAGTCTGGTTAGTATTAAAAGATTCCAACGCAGATTTGATGATTTCTAAAGCTTGCTTATTCATAATTTCTTCTTCAGTTTCAATTTGATTAATAAATGAATTATTAGAATTTGCCGCTGGCACCTCAACTACTTTTTCTACCTCAACTATTTTTTCAATAACTTTTTCTACAATTTTAGTTTGTCCACCTGATACTTGGAAGCCATTGTCCATTACATCGGTATAAGCTTTTTTCGTTGGTGGAGATACATAATTATTACCGCTGATTTCTACATTCATTTTCGATTTTGCAGGAATAGCAACAAGGTCTTTTTTGTATGGATCAACATTATTTAATTGAACTCCCAAAACTTGTAATTGTGCTACTGCTTGTCTGAATTGTAAATCAGAATCCTTTTTACCATTGGCATTCATTGCGACTGCCGTGTATTCTTTTCCTTTCAAAATGTTTTTTACCAAGTTGGTCAAAACACCTTTTGGTCCAAATTCAATAAAGACTCGTCCACCTGCTTCGTGAATGTTTTCAATTTGATTTTTAAAATAAACAGGGTTTAGAATCTGTCCTTTTAAGATCGATTTAACTTCATTCAAATTATCAGGATAAGGTGTTCCTGTAGAGTTTGCGTAAACTGGAATTTGTGGTTTGTGGAATTTTTGATGGTGTACAAAACTGGCAAATGGTACTTGCGAGTGTTGAACAAACTCCGTGTGGAAGGCAGTCGATACTGGTAACTTTACCGCTTTAAATCCTTTCGACTTTAATTCAATTTCTGCATTTTGAATCGCAGCAGTTCCACCACCCAAAACAACTTGTTCGTTAGAATTGATGTTAGCAATTTTTACTCCTTGCAAATTCGCAACTGCTTGTTGCACTTGTTCATGTGAAGCTTTGACAGCTAACATTCCACCCGCATCTTCATTCGGATTATCCATCGCCATTGCTGTACCTCGAGTCTTCGCTAAATTCAAAAATGTATCATCGTCATAAACTCCAGCTGCCCAAAGTGCTGTCAATTCACCAAAGCTATGCCCTGCAGCAAAGTTGGTTTTAAGACCTGCTCGTTGAACAATTTTATATTGCGCCATACTCATTGCTCCGATAGCTGGTTGAGCATTTTGAGTTTGCGTCAAAGTTACTTGTTGGTGTTTTCTTTCTTCGTCAGTAAAAACTGGAATTGGGAAAATCGTTTTAGAAAGTGCTGGTAAATTTTCTTTATAAAAAATTCCATCAACTGCAGCAAATGCTTCTCTTGCTTCTGGGAATGCGTTTGCCAATTCTTTACCCATACCCACATATTGTGAACCTTGTCCAGAGAAAAGAGCAACTACTTTTCCATCCGTATCCATTCCACTTGGTCGGTAATAAATACCTTTTGGATGCGTCCATTCATTTTGATTTCCTCGTAAAGTTTGAGCCGCTGTTTGCAAAAAGTCAACACACTCCTCATTATTTTTTACAACAAAAGAAACACGTGCATTATTTGGTTCAAAAACAGTTGCTTTAGATTGCTTCACTAATTCATCGAATGCACGTTCGCCATTTTCTGAAATATTTTTAGCTGTAATTGCCAATAATTCAATTAATACTGCAGGACTTGAATCTTGCAAACTGATTGTTTTAAATGGTTCATGCAACCTGAAATCAGAACGTGTTTTCCCTTGATATTCTTCCATTGTAATGTGAACATTGATTCCACCAAAACCAAATGCACTTACACTTGCTCGTCGTGGATGACCATTTCGCAACCAAGGTCGAGCCTCAGTATTGACGTACATAGCAGTATCTTCAATGTTAACTTTTGAACTAGGTTTGTCTACATTAATAGTAGGAGGTAATACTTTATGGTGTAATGCCAATACAGCTTTGACCATTCCAGCAGAACCAGCAGCAGCTTTGGTATGACCAACTTGTGATTTGACAGAACCCAATGCAATGTGTTGTTTCTTTGGATTGTCTTTTCCAAAAACCATATTCATCGATGTAAGTTCTGCTGCATCACCTGCACCAGTTCCAGTTCCATGTGCTTCGATTAAACCGACAGTATCAGCTCCGTATCCAGCATCTTCGTAAGTTCTTTCCATCGCCATTGCTTGACCAGATGGGCGAGGAGCATAAACTGATTTGAAACGTCCGTCACTTGAAGTTCCGATACCTTTAATTACAGCATATACATTATCACCATCTCTTTCAGCATCTTCTAATCTTTTTAAAACCAACATCCCTAAACCTTCTCCAATCAACATTCCGTCTGCGTCATCTGCAAAAGGAGTAATTTTTCCAGACTTAGAAAAAGCAGGAGTTTTAGAAAAACTCATATACATAAAAGGAGAGTTATCAGTATCAACTCCACCTGTCAACATCATATCACATCGACCTTCCACTAATTCACTCAATGCCATTTTCATCGCACTCAACGAAGCAGCACATGCCGCGTCCACTACACTATTAATTCCTCCAAGGTCAAAACGATTTGTGATTCTTCCTGAGATCACATTTCCCAACATCCCTGGAAATGAATTTTCATTCCAACCGATGTAAGCCTTTTTCATTTTTTCAATGATTGGCGGAATATCATTTTCAGCGATTCCACTTGAGCGCAAAGCTTTTTCCCAAACTGGATATTGTAATCGACCAGTTAAAGGTGTAATCAATTTTTGACCACCACCTACTCCAATTACAACACCTGTTTTAGCTTTTAATTCAGCGGTGAATTTTTCAGATTTTCGACCGTATCCAGCATCTTCAAAAGCATCACGTGCAGCAACCAAAGCCAATAATTGACTTGCATCAGTTACCTCCAAAATGTTTGGTGGTAAACCAAATTCCATTGGATTGAAATCAATTGTTGGAATAAATCCACCAACCTTGCAGTAAGTTTTATCTTCTGCAAACATATCAGGATCGTAATAATCTTCGATTAACCAACGATCAGCTGGTACTTCCTTGATACTGTCTTTGGACTGTAAAATATTCGTCCAAAACTCTTCAATGTTTTTCGCATCAGCGAACATGGCAGACATTCCAATGACTGCGATGGGAGTTTTACTTAGGGAACTGTTGATGTTCATTTAATCTAGTTTAATTGTAGTTGAGTCCTTCCAGAACCAGAAATTCTGGAAGGACTTTATTTCTACGGTTATATGGATATTTTAAATAGTTCTTCTTGTTTTGCTAAAAGTCGAACTCCTTTTGGAGTACATAATCCTCTCAAGTATGGAACTAAAGTTCCGAAGGTGAGGCGTTCTTTACTATATTTGGTTATTGGAAAAAGATTGTTGTCTTTCAATAATTTAAGCATGACCAAAACTGTTTTTCCTACCACATCAATATCCATGTCTTCTTGAAAAATACCATCTTGAATTCCCCATTGAGCAATATCGAGGATTTGCTGATGAGCGAAGTTGTTGGTATTTCGGTATGACTCTTCCAATAAGCCTGGATGATAATGAATGATGTCGCTGAAAAAATTAGGATTGACTAGGTAAGTTCTTTTGACTATTTGATGTTGCATACTTCCAAGTGCTGCGATTGCGTTTGGGGCTGCATTGATAATCGTTTCGTTTTCAGTTTTTATTTTTTGATGATATACCGCAAGGCAGGCTCGTAGCAATTCAGTTTTATTCTCAAAATGATTGTATACCGTGCGCTTAGAGGTGCGTAACTGTTTGACAATTTTATCAACGGTTACGGTTTTTACGCCATTTTCTACAAATAATTGAGTGGCAACTTGAATAATGAGTTCTTTTGTAATCATCTTTTGAACCTCTTTTTTATGTAGTGATTACAGGCGAAAATTCGTGTGGTAATATTTTTGTTCCGCCAGTACCACAAAGAAACGAAAGATTTTTTAGAAAGTTGTTAATTAGGTGTGAATTTTATTTTTTAGGTAAAAAAAGTTAGCAGAATGGTTTTTTAGAGGTGTTTTTAATGAAAAAAAAAGAAAAAACGAGAGGAGAATTGATTAAAAAAAATGTCTCTACATCTACTTCCCTTGTTGAAAACTACCTTTTATGACATTTCCTTATGTTTTCAGATATTTGAATCTTTTTATAAAAACAAAATGATGAAATTGCCACTTAATAAGAGATGGATATAAAGCTATATATCGCCTTTTTAGGTAGCAATTTCTCTTACAAATTTTGACCCTAAAAAATAAATAATTAGCTGAACTTTGGATTAACCCCCGAAAGTTTGGCTTTTTTATTTAAGTAGTATAACTCCTAACTTATCTTGAATTTAAGCTTGCAACATTATTTTTTAGGAATTGTCATTTATAAATGATCCTGTCTGCTAGAAAACTTCGTATATAATTTTAGAAGCGATTAAAACAGAAACTATATTTTTTTGTTTAGCTTAATGTTATCAAACAAGAATAGCAAAATTCAATGTTAGACTTTTTAAATACATATCGGTCATTTTTATTTGGCTTGCTGATTTTCAGCTACGTGTTTAGTGTTTTTCAAAAACCAATCTTTGAAACGTTGCACCTTGCTTGCCATTTGCCTGATATTATTTTTTCCCAAGAAAAAGTTCATAGTTACGATTCTCATTCACAATCAACCCATACTCATGAGAACTTGACTGTTTTTTATGATTCTTCTGATGAAAATGGAGAGTCCCCTCAACCTCAAACCAACCAAGAACCTAAAAAGAAAATCCAGATTATTGATAAAAAATATTCGTCTTTAGATGTTACTATTTTTTCATCTAAGAAACTGTCTTTAATTAACTCACCTGTTCAATTTGTTTTTATAAAAATACCAAATCCACCTCCTGAGTTTACTTAATTTTTTAATGAGGAAAGTATGGTGAAGGGAAAATTTTAAAGTGAAACACTTTAAGGTTCTATCATCATATAACACTTTTGAAATTCAATTAAGCTCGCATGAGTTATTTTGTAAAAACAACGTTATGAAAAAATATATACAGTTAATCCTACTTATGTTTCTAGGAAATTTGCTTTCCGCCCAAAGCCTTCGAGGAACTGTGGTAAATAAATCTAACCTTCCCATTTCTGATGCTTACATTTTTTTAACCAAGGGAAATGAGTACACATTGAGTAATGATTTAGGGAGATTTGAACTTAAAAATGTTCAACCAAACGATACTTTAAATATTTCTTTTTTAGGTTTTAAAACATTGGAATATGCCATTACTCCAGAAGATTTGAACGAGGGAGTGAAATTTATTTTGGAAGGAGAATCTATTGATTTACAGCAAGTTACGATAACTAACTCTCTCAAAGCAGTCAATACAATTATGGCGATTGACTTAAAGAACAGTCCAGTTAATTCATCTCAAGAGGTGCTGCGAAAAGTACCAGGTTTGTTTATCGCACAGCACGCTGGTGGTGGAAAAGCAGAGCAAATTTTTCTTCGAGGATTTGATATCGACCATGGTACTGACATTGCAATAAGTGTGGACGGAATGCCTGTGAATATGGTTTCTCATGCGCATGGACAAGGCTATGCAGATTTGCATTTTTTGATTCCGGAGACGATTGAAAATATTGATTTTGCTAAAGGATTGTACGCAGCAGATCATGGAAATTTTGCGACCGCAGGCTATGTTGATTTTAAAACAAAAGATAAATTGGACGAAAGTTCTTTTGGAATCGAATATGGACAATTCAACACCTTCCGAACTTTTGCAGCAATTGATTTATTAAAAAATGTAAAAGAGCAAAATGCTTATATCGCTACCGAATATCTATTGACTGATGGACCAGTCGAGTCACCTCAAGATTTTAATCGATTTAATGTGATGGGAAAATATGTGATGGATTTAAAAAATCAGGGGAAGTTTTCCATGCTATTTTCTCATTTCCAAAGTGAATGGAATGCCTCTGGTCAAATTCCTCAACGACTCGTTGATAATGGAACAATTACTCGATGGGGAAGTGTAGATGATACTGAAGGTGGAAATACGAGTCGAACAAATTTGGCGACATCGCTGACTCAAGTGTTGGGTAATAATTCATTTATTAAGTCAAATGCATTTTACAGTAATTATAATTTCGAGTTGTTTTCCAATTTTACATTTTTCTTAGAAGATTCCATTAATGGAGATCAAATTCGTCAGCATGAAGCTCGAAATATTTTTGGAGCGAATAGTACTTTGTTTCAAAATATTCAATTGGGAGATGTAGATTTGGAAATGAATTATGGAGTTGGTTTTCGACATGATGATGTCAATGATAATGAATTAGCTCGGACTTTAAATAGAGAAACTACTCTAGAACAATTTGCTTTTGGAAATATTCGCGAGACCAATTATTATGGTTTTGTGAGTGCAGAGTTTGATTTTGGAAAATGGTTATTTAACCCAAGTCTTAGAGTAGATGCCTTCAATTTTAATTATCAAAATCAGATATCTCCTGATGGGAGTAACTTATCTGAATTGAAGGCAATTCTTGCGCCTCAATTTAATTTGATTTATAACCCTAATCAAAAATGGCAATTGTTTTTTAAATCTGGAAAAGGTTTTCACTCCAATGATGCGAGAGTAGTTGTGGCGCAGAGTGGGGAAGAAATTTTACCAGCAGCTTATGGTGCAGATTTGGGAACAGTTTGGAAACCCAGACCGAGACTTTGGTTGAATACGGCGCTGTGGTATTTATTTTTGGAGCAAGAGTTTGTTTATGTAGGTGATGCTGGAATTGTGGAGCCAAGTGGAAAAACTCGACGGCAAGGAATTGATTTTGGGATGAGATACCAATTAACAGATCGCTTGTTTTTTAATGCTGATTTGAATTATACGAATGCTCGATCTATCGAAGAGGAAGCAGGTCAAAATAGAATCCCTTTGGCACCTGAGTTAACTTCCGTTGGAGGATTTTCCTACCAAAGTCCCAATGGATTGACTGCCACTCTTCGTTATCGATATATCAAAGATCGTCCTGCGAATGAAGATAATTCAATTGTGGCCGATGGATATTTTATTATAGATGCTAATGCAAATTATAAAATTGGAAATATTACCCTCGGAATGAATATAGAAAATTTGCTAAATCAAGAATGGAATGAAGCGCAATTTGCGACGGAATCTAGACTACGAAATGAAGCAGAAAGTGTAGAAGAAATTCATTTTACGCCAGGAGTTCCTTTCTTTTTGAGAGGGAGTATAAAGTATTCTTTTTAGAAGAATAAGAATTTTTGATTTTGAAAAAAGCTGAGTATTGAAAAATGCTCAGCTTTTTTTACGGAAAAAATAGAAAATAAAAATGGCTGCACTTCCCGTAAATATTGAGTTTCATTTAGGGAAAAAATAAATGTTAAGAAAATATTAAAATAATTCACTTCAGAATGAACATATTTCTGTTTTTTGGATTATAATAGTAAAGCTATCATAAAGTATAGCTTTGCATTTTATAACACTTTTAAAAATGAGTAACCATGAAAAATACAATTTTCTTTCTAACCACAATATTTGTTCTTCAATCTAGTGCATTTATATTTGGTCAAGGTACCAACTCATTACCAAAAGATTTCAGACTTATTCAAATTCATCAAATTGATTTGGCTTCCGCTGAAATGATGAGTATTGTCAGGATAATGTTAGAGGAACAAAGTTTACTCAATCGCGAAAACGAAACAATTGATTTCAATTTTCAACCTTCTGAAGTAATAGCAAAATCTACTTTGGCGAGTAAATCTAATGAATCAACATGGGATTCACCAAGCTTTCCAACAACTGCAAATAAAGAATTCCTTTCGACAGAAAGTATTGAGCAATTTGAAATTTTACATGCCATTAATTCTACACAAGATATGAGATGGAATATTTATGAGCCTATTGCAACTAATATGTCACTACAAAATTTTATTGGAGAAAATGCTAAATCATTTATGCAATCTTCAGATATTTTCCGCTGGATAGAATTGGAAAACAATGAGTGGATACCAAGCGAAATCCAACCAATTCCAGCTAATAACTTTCAGATCATGAATTGGCAAGGACAGCTTGGAGTAGGAGTGGGAAGTTATTATTAATATCTAAGAAATAAGAACATAACTGTCATACTGATCCGATTTCAGTAATTAACCTCATTAGTATCATAATACGATGGTACTATTTGAGGTTAATATTCTTGAATTCTTGATTAGCAAAAAAATCAAATACCATGAGAAATTATGATAATCTAGTCGAAGCACTCAATGACCTAAAATCTAAAGGTTACAACTACGATTTTAATTTGCTGGATAATTGTTTACGTTGCGAAAAATTGGATAAGGATTTTTCACCAGTAGAATTTAATGTAGAAGAAGTGATTCATTTTGAAGGAGATGATAGTAGTGCAGATTCTCGATCTATACTTTATGTCATCGAGACGAGTAGTGGAATCAAAGGAACACTTTTGACGACTAATTCTATATACCACAATAATCTATCGAAGGAGTTGATTGCGAAACTTAGATAGTAAAATTAACTTCAAATTTTGATTTGGAAAAGGCTAAATATTGAATAAAAACAATGTTTAGCCTTTTCTAATTTTTAGAATTAGGAAGTTGTTTCTCAATGTTTATTAGTTATTCCACACATTTTCTCCCTATCTTCAAAAAAAAGTAAAAAACCTTACAACCTTTTCCAACCACATTGTCGTTGTTTTAATTGTAGTCGAAAAACACCGAAAATTTTAATAAAAAGTTTTCACAACTATTTGAAAATCTAAATCATCTTGTAGTTGGATTTTCTAAGCAAACGAAAAGAATGCAGTATTCAAAAAATAGTACAGACGAAGCCTTAATTCAAGGGTGTCGAGAGCAAAACAGGCTCGCACAGAAGTACCTCTATACGAAGTACTATGGGCGGATGGTTGTGATTTGTAAACGATACACAAAGAATGAGGATGAGGCGATAGATGTACTTAATCGTGCTTTTTTAAAAATTTTCAATGCAATTGGCGACTACAAAGCAACAGGTACTTTGAGTGGATGGATGGCTCGGATTGTTTTTAATGCTTCGATCGATTATATCCGCCAAAACAAACGCTACAATAAAGCTATGGATTTCAATACAGAACGGGATGTACAAATTGCTCCCGAAATTATCGACCAATTAGTAGCGGAAGATTTGTACCAAGCTTTACATCAATTGCCTAACACGGTGCGCGCCGTTTTTTCACTTTACGTACTCGATGGTTATAAACATCGAGAAATTGCCGAACTGCTCGACATTAGCATTAACACGTCCAAGTGGCATTTATCAACTGCAAAAAAAAACTTGCAGAAATTATTAAAAAATTACGATAGGAGTCGTATTGCGATATGAAAAAGAACGACCAAGATAAAAGACTAAAACAACTCAGCGATCAGCATGAGGTGCCGTTCAATCCCGCTGCTTGGGAGAAGATGGATGCGTTGCTAGACAACACGCCTCCACCTGAACCACCTCGCCCTGGTGCTTCTTTTTTCAATTATAAAAATATATTAGCTATGATAATTTTACTAATGATTTTAATGTACTTCGTCGTGCCGACGGGGGAAATTCCAAACGATATACATGCAACGGAAACGACCTCCGCTGCTGCATCCCAAGACATTTATGTTACTGGAAATACAGATACTACAAAGCAAGAAACGAAAACAATTACGAGAGATGATTTAGAAAAAATTACACCGAGAATAGAACCAAGAGATACTTATGGAAATGTGATACCACCTGATCATGAAGGCCCATATTCGATAAGTCAACCTGCTCCGAGAATTCAGAACCCTGTAATAAAATCAGGAGTTGAACCTGTGAATATTTTTACTGAAACGGTTCCTTCAGATCCGGATTTTGTACAAAATATTGAAGATCAGTTATTGACTTATCATGAATTCCGAGCCGAGGAAAAAGTGTATCTGCATTTTGATCGGACGATGTTGAAACCAGGCGAAACTCTTTGGTTTAGTGCTTATGTTCGTAATGCGAATAATTTAGAACCGAGTGCCAAAAGTGATATGGTTTATGTGGAATTCATCGCTCCTAATGGTGGAGTTTTGAAACAACTAAAATTGGTGACAAAAAATGGAATCGCAAAAGGTGACATCCAAACGACTGCCGAAATGGTCGGAGGAATTTATAAAATAAAAGCTTATACGAATTGGCAGAAAAATTTCAAAACTCATTTCGAACGAAATATCACTTTGCAGAAAACAGTTCTTCCTCATCTGAGAATGGAATTGGATTTCCAAAGAGAAGCGTATGGCGCAGGCGATGAAGTGGCAGCGAAGTTAGATTTGAAAACATTGGAAAATACACCATTGGCAAATTTCGCTTTTGATTATCAAGTGAGTTTAGCTGGACAACCTTTCTCCAATCAAAAATCAAAAACAGATACGAAAGGTCAGGTAGAGATTAAATTCAATTTGCCAAAAGACTTAAATACAAATGATGGAATTGTAAATGTAATGTTACAATACAATGGTCAAGGTGAATCTATCTCTCGTTCGATTCCAATTGTATTGAATAAAATGGACTTGCAATTCTTCCCTGAAGGTGGAGATTTGACAGCAGGTTTTGAGCAAAGGGTTGCCTTCAAAGCATTGAATGAATTTGGGAAACCTGCAGATGTGGAAGGACATGTTTTAAATAGTAATGGAGTGATCGTGAGTCGATTTAAAAGTTATCATCAAGGGATGGGAGCATTTGAATTGAAAGCATTTAAAGATGATAAATATACTGCGAAAATTACGAAGCCACAGAATATTGTAGGCGAGTTTCCTTTGCCAAAAGTTTTGGAAAAGGGCAACGTGATGCAAGTAGTTGATATGAATGAAGACCGCGTGAAGGTAAAAGTGCAAAACATTGATAATGAGTCGATTACGTTAGTTTTGCAGTCGCAAGGGAAAGTCTATAACAGTATATCTACAAGTGCAAATGCAGGAGTTCATTTATTAGATATCCCAACTAAAGATGCTCCAATAGGCTTGGCTCAATTGACTTTATTTGATACTCAAGAACGTCCACATGCAGAGCGTTTAGTTTTTCTTAATAAAGACAAAACATTAGATATAAAAATCACAACTGACAAAAATCAATATCTACCTCGCGAAAAGGTTTCTATGCAAATCAAAGTGAAAGATGAGAATGGAAAACCTGTAAAAGGTAATTTTTCCATAGGAGTAACGGATGATAAATTACTCAGTTTTGCAGACGACAAACAAGGCAAAATGTTGGCTTATTTATTATTAGAATCTGATTTGAAAGGAGAGATCGAAGAACCGAATTTCTATTTTGAACCAAAAGAAAAACATGCAGATAAGGATCAAAATCTAGCTTTGGATTATTTGATGATGACACATGGTTGGAGAAGGTTTACATGGAAATATCAAGAGAGTCCGCAAGCAGGAATGGTTTATCCAAATGAAAAGGCCATCGTTGCAGGAATGGTTGTGGATGATTTTGGACTAGTAGTAAAAGATGCTATCGTGCGAATTGAAGGAATGGATCAATCGGTTGTTACTGATGAAAATGGACGATTCGTTTTTGAAAATGTGTCCTTAGTTGGAAAGAGAAATGGAGCTAATTCACACTTGTCCATTGTCGCATCAAAAGGAGGAGCAAGTAAAATTTTAGTCAACAACTATGGCGAAGAATATGTCGTGAGATTAAAAAATGCGAATCATCAAAACATTGCGACTAAAGCAATTCCAATGAAAGGAACACGCCAAATTAGGGGACAAATTTTGGATGCAAATGGAGAAGCAATGATCGGTGCTTCAGTTTATTTGGAAGGAAAAAAATATGGAGCCATTACTGATTTTGATGGTAACTATGTGATCAATAAAGTGCCTGCAGGTAAGTATGCTTTACGCACAGATTATATTGGTTATCAGTCAGTTTCAGAAATTGTTACGGTTAATACAAACGAATCTCTTTTAGCAAATGTAACGTTACCAGAGTCCGATGTAACCTTGGACGAAGTAGTAATCACAAGTGCTAAAAGAAGCAGAAGAAATAAAAAATCTAAGTTGAAAGAAAGTACTAGCACTCCTTCACCAACGATTCAAGAAGTTGTGGTAACGGATTATCGAGTGCCTTTAATTCAGCAAGATATGACATCTGCAGGTACGACTGTGACGAGTGAGCAAATTAGAAATCTACCTACTCGAAATATAAATGCAATTGCAGCAGCAACTGCTGGGGCAAGTTCAAGTGATGAAGGAGCTGCAGTTTCTATAAAAGGATCTAGATCGAATGCAACTGATTATTACATTGATGGTGTGCGAGTGACTGGAAATTTATTATCTGAAAGTGAAATAGCAGAGATGCAGATTATTACAGGCGGAACACCTGCAAGATTTGAAGGGGATGCAGATCTTGTTTCAGGGGGGAATACTAATTTGGGTTTTGGAAGATTAGATAAAACGCTAGCAAATCGAACTGCTGAAGGTGGAAATATCACTCAACGAAAAACCAGTAAAGATCGGATCAGAATGGTGGGGGATAAAATGATTTTGACGGATGAACCTATGGTGATTCTGGATGGAGATATTTTGGATAAAATTGCTTTGGCTGATATCAAACCTGATGAAATTAAATCTGTAGAAGTTCATGAAGATGATAGCTTTGCTTCTAATTATGGTGAACGAGGTAAAAATGGAGTGATCGTAATCGATACTAAAAAAAGAAGAGGATCAGCTTCAAATCAAGCGCTTTTGGACTATCAAAGTCAGATGGTGGAGAAAATAAATGAGCAGATTGCTGAATACCAAAATCAATTAGAATTAGCTCAAAGAATGACAATGAATAATTCTTTGAATGCAGCCCAAACTCGAAATCTTCGAGTTAAGTTATACGCTCAAATGGCAAAAATTTCGAACAAAAGAAATGTTGCCGCTGAGTTGGGAAGATTGACTGGAGTATATCCTTCAACAAATTTTGTTGACAAAAAATTAGATTTTATTCAGGACTTAGAATATGCTCGTGATTTCAAAAATGGATTTTATGTAGCACGTGAATTTTATGTTCCAAAATATAAAGCAAAGATTAAAGGAGAAGCTAGAAATGATTTCCGTCCAACTATTTTTTGGAATTCAAATGTCGAAACTGACGAGAATGGAAATGCAAGTTTAGAGTTTTATAACTCAGATGACTTAACGACTTTTAAAGTTACCGTAGAAGGAATTACTGCAAATGGGAAAATTGGTAACAATACACACACGTATTTTACTCAGATGCCATTTGGGATGCGAACGAAGTTTCCAACTCAAGTTTTGATGGGTGATAAATTGACGATCCCAGTTACTATTTCGAATAATACGGATGCAAAAATGGAAGTGAAGTTAGATGCTATCGTTCCACAAGGATTCGAATATGTTGGACAAGAATCACTTTTGTATTCGGTCGATAATCAAGAAGTTAAAACTGTTTATTTGCCATTTGAAGTAAAAGGTGAAGTAGGGGAGCACAACCTAGAAGTTAAAGTAAGTGCGAATGGTGAAGAGGATAGTTTCTCCAAAAAAATAAAGGTATTATCGAGAGGTTTTCCAGTCAATATGATGTTTAGTGGAAGCGATGTGGAAAGTGATTTTAACATCGATATCTCAAATGTGATTGGAAAAAATGCAGAGGCTAAGTTTACAGTTCATCCTTCTGTGTTGAGTGATTTGAGTGCGGGGATGGATCGGATGATTCGGCAACCTACTGGTTGTTTTGAACAAACATCTAGTAAGAATTATCCAAACCTTTTGGTCTTAGATTATTTGCAAAATACTAATTCACTTGATCAAGATTTAGGAGCGCGATTGTATGATGTTTTAGAAAAAGGCTATCAACGGTTATTGACTTTTGAAGTAAAAGAAGGTGGATTTGATTGGTACGGAAGACCTCCTGGACATGAAGGATTGACTGCTTATGGTTTGATGCAATTCAAAGATATGCAGCGAGTTCATCGAGTAGATCAAGCATTAATTGATCGAACTGCCGAATGGTTGTTGACTCGGAAAAATGGAAAAGGTGGTTGGAAAACAAGCAAGCAAGCATTGCATTCTTGGAGTGCTGAAAACCCTGCAGGTGATGCCTATATTACTTGGGCATTGTCGGAAGCTGGTTTTGGTGGAAAGGTTTGACCTGAGATAGAAAAATCTTATGAGTATGCTCGTCAATCAAAAGATCCTTACGTGATGGCTTTGGTCATTAATACCTTGCATAATATCAAAGATGGACGTGCAGAGAAATTGCTAAAAGATTTATTAAAACTGCAAGCAAAAGATGGAAGTTGGACTGGCAAAACTTCGATGACTCGCTCAGGTGGAAAGAGTTTGAAAATTGAAACTACTGCAATTACTGCATTGGCAATAATGAAAGTTGGAAAAGGTTTAACACAGTTAGAAGAAGCGATGAACTTCATCGCTAAGTCAAAAACGGATTATGGATTTGGTTCAACTCAGTCTACTGTTTTGGCCATGAAAGCCTTGATCGAACATGCTCAATTTTCTACAAAGTTGAATACTGATGGAGTTGTGAAATTGATGATTGATGGAAATGAAGTGGCGCAGCAAGCATTTACAAGCGAACAAAAAACACCAATCGTTTTTGATAAAATCAGTACTCATTTTACCGAAGGAAATCATGATGTGAAAATATTATTTGCTGATACAGAAACGGCTTTGCCTTTTGATTTGTCTGTAAATTATTTTACCAATCTTCCAAGAAATGATGCAGATTGTAAAGTGAATTTAAAAACAACGTTACAAACTCCTTCTGGGAAAGTTGGCGAAAATATTAGACTAACAATACAATTACAAAATACGACTAGCGAAGTTTTACCAAACACAATTGCAAAAATTGGAATTCCATCAGGCTTAAATTTACAGCCATGGCAACTTAAAGAATTGCAAGAAAAACTCGCTTTCGATTACTACGAGATCATGAACGGTTATCTAGTTTTACACTATCGAGGAATGGCTGCGAATGAAATGAGAGAAGTAAATTTAGATTTAAAAGCTGACTTGGCAGGAACGTACGAAGCACCTGCATCAGTTGCCTATTTATACTACACGAATGAATTGAGAAATTGGAGCAAACCTGAAAGTGTAGAAATTGTAAAATAAAATTAGTTGTGCAAATTGAGGGTGTAACATTAAGTTGCGCCCTCAATTATTTTTGAGGACTATATTTTTTTAAAGTTGTGAAATGGAAAAACCCGTGGCGAGTTATCGACACGGGTTTTCTTTTGAATATCCAATATCGAACAAGGAATATCCAATCTCCAACTTTGTCTCCATAGTAGTTGAGTTGTGGTGTTGGAAATTGGATATTCCTTGTTCGATATTGGATATTCAAAAAATCAAAATTAATCCAACTCAAACCCTAACGTAAAATTAAACCGCCCCAAATTACTCAAAGTCTTCGCCCCCGCATTATCAAAACCAATTCCATAATCCACTCCCAAAGTTCCAAACATTGGAAGATGCGCTCGAAACCCAACACCTGCCGCTCGCTTCAAATCAAAAGGATTATAATCGTTAAAACTATTCCATGAATTCCCCGCTTCCAAAAATGCTAAACCATAAACTGTCGCACTTGGATTCAAAGAAATTGGGAATCGCAACTCAGCCGTAAATTTATTAAAAAGTGGCGTCGCTACAATTTGATCTCCTTGAACATTTGTCTCAAAGTCCTCTACTCGATATCCTCGCATCGTAATTCGATCCGTTCCTGTAAATCCAGCTTGACTATTGCTCAAGGCATCACCACCCAATTGAAATCGCTCGAAAGGAGTTGTTCCATTGACATTATTATAGTTACCCATAAAACCCATTTTAGCCGCTAATTTCAGCGTCAATTTTTTACCAATGGGCAAATACTTTTCAGCATCCAATCGCCATTTATGATATTCGATTAATCGATGTTTTTGCTCGACAGTTTGGTCTGTATTTTTTTCAGAAAAAAGAGAATAAGGCGGAGTGAATTGCAGAGTCAAAGAAACCTTCGAACCACTCGTCGGAAAGATTGGATGATTCAAAGTCGTCCGTGTAAATTCTTGCGAAATATTAAAATTAAAATATTTTCCATCCGCCACTAATTCGCCATCGTCAGTTTGGAAAAGACCGCCTGACCAATTATCTAAATTATAAGTTTGGAAATTTAATCCTGTTCGTGAAATGATATATTCATTCCCTAATTTAAATCTTTTTCCCAACTTTACATTCGCTCCAAAAATATTCAGATGCTCATCAAAAACAGATTCCGTTGTCCCATCATCTTTATATTGATTATAAAAAACTCCAAAGCTCAACGCATTCGGTTTCCCATTTAACCAAGGCTCAGAAAAAGAAAAATTATACGATTGATATTGTTTTCCTCCATATTGAACTCGCAGTCCAACTGACTGTCCATCACCTCTTGGAAAAGGTGTCCAACCATTTTTTTGAAACATTTTTCGAACAGAGAAATTATTCAATTGCACACCAGCCGAACCAACTACTCCAACATCACTTCCTCCCCAACTTCCCGCTAATTCAAATTGGTCATTACTCTTTTCTTCTACTTCATATTCAATGTCAACAGTTCCATTTTGAGGATTAGGTTTTGGAGTGACGGCAACTGATTCTGGATTAAAAAATCCCATATTCATTAGGCTTCGCTGAGAACGAATCAGTTCCTCTCGATTGAATTTGTCGCCAGGGAGAGTACGTATTTCTCTTCGGATGACATTTTCATTGGTGATGTCATTTCCAACAATGATGACATCTCCGATGGTCGCTTGTGCTCCTTCGGAAATCTGAATCTCAATATCAATTTTATTTCCATTCAACGCTTTCTCAACTGGAAATGCTCGAAAAAATAAATGCCCATCATCCATGTATAATCGGCTGATGTCTCTCCCATTTCCACTAAAATTAATTCGCTCTTGCAAAAGTAGATCATTAAAAATATCGCCTTTTTTAATTCCTAAAATTTTCGTCAAAAGTGTATCTGAATATTTTGAATTTCCTTTCCAAGTGATTTTGCCAAACTGATATTGAATAC
>CAJQQY010000413.1 GCA_905480595.1 uncultured Saprospiraceae bacterium
ATTAGCAGTATTGAAGTTATTAGAAGGGTAATAAATAAGCAAAAAATAAAATGTGCATGCTTAGAAGATGTGTTTCATTTGCCAATGAATACGGTAACTATTGTCGAGGATTTGTCCATTTTAGCAATGGCTGGTATCATGCTTATAACCATGTAGGTGTGTCACAATTGAGAAAATTATATACGAAATGGTATAAAATGTTAATGGAATTATTACCTATATTTATTGAAAGATAATTTATCAAAAGATGAAATCTATTAATAATACATATCGAATTTTCGCCTTAACCATGGCGCTTGTGATGTTTACCTCTTCGGTAAATCTCGCAATGGATATGCATTATTGTCTAGGTAAATTAAAATCGGTGAGCTTTGTTGGTAAAGCAGAAACTTGCCATGATATGATGTCTGCTGAAATGAGTGATTGTCCTCAATATCAAGAATTTATGGGAAAAACGAAAGGATGTTCCCTTGATAGAAAAGATTGTTGTGAAAATAAGTCAGTCCATATCCAATCTGATGTAGATGAGTTGGAAACGTCCTCCGAATTAGTTGTCAGTCAGCAGTTACAAAACTTCGTTATTGCATACGTAGGAGTATTTTTAAAAAATAATTACGTTCAGAAAACTTCTCCAAGTTTTCAATATTATCATCCGCCCGTTGTAGTGAAGGACATCCCTGTCCTGCACCAAACTTTCCTTATATAGCCTATATTTTTCTTTTTTTTTCTTGGAAATTCAATGAAATGACATTGGATATCCTATCTGCATTTGGACTTTTTTGAAAAAGTCTTAATTGCTCTAATTCGAGCAATCTAATGAATTTACCTTTCTCCAATATTGGAGGAAATAAAAAGATATTTTTAAAGAATGTCTTTTCTAAAAAAAAAGAATATGTATAAATTGATAAATAGGATTATAAATGCAATTATTAGGAGAGTGAAAATCGGACTTGAAATAATGAATGGTTTAGATTTCACCAAAAAGGTTATGGTAGAAGATCTTGGATTTACAGATGATATTGGGAAGGCATATGCTCCAACCCCTGCATATGATTTGTTTAATGTCTTAAAACATTTAAATATTCAGCATAACCATTCAATTTTAGATTACGGTTCAGGGAAAGGGGCAGCTATGGTCACCATGGCTAAATTTAAATTCAATTTGGTTGGTGGAGTGGAACTTTCCTTACCATTAATTGAAATTTGTAAAAGGAATTTTTCCATGTTAGGTTTAAAAAAAGTGGTCTTATTTCATTGTGAAGCAAGTCAGCTAAAGGAAATAGATCAGTTTACTCATTTTTATTTATTCAATCCCTTTCCTGCAAATATATTAGAATTAGTAATTCAAAATATAAAAGAATCATATCAAAAGAAACCTAGGGAAATTACTTTAATTTACAATTGCCCTAGACATCGAGACATCATTGATAACCTAATCTATTTTGATGGTGTAAAAGAATTCAAAGGTATGTATTGGGATACCGTAGTTTATATAAAAGAATTCTCCGATTAATTTGTCAGGTAATCATAATTATGAAAGTTAATTACGGAATTGTGTAAAATATTAATGAAGTTAATCCGTATATTTGGTGAAAGATAATTTATCAAAAGATGAAATCAATTAATAATACATATCGAATTTTCGCCTTAACTATGGCGCTTGTGATGTTTACCTCTTCGGTAAATCTCGCAATGGATATGCATTATTGTCTAGGTAAATTAAAATCGGTCAGCTTCGTTGGGAAAGCAGAAGCTTGTCATGATATGGTGTCTGCTGATATGAGTGATTGTCCTCAGCATCAAGAAATGATGGAAAAAACGAAAGGATGTTCCATGGAAAGAAAAGATTGTTGTGAAAATAAATCAGTCCATATCCAATCTGATGTAGATGAGTTGGAAACTTCTTCCGAATTAGTCGTCAGTCAGCAGTTGCAAAACTTCGTTGTTGCATATGTAGAAGTATTTTTAAAAAATAATTACGTAGAGAGAACTGCTCCAAGTTTTCAATATTATCATCCGCCCATTGTAGTGAAGGACATCCCTGTCCTGCACCAAGCTTTCCTTATATAGCCCATATTTTTCTTTTTTTATTGGAAATTCAATGTAATGACATTGGACTTCCTAGCTGTGTTTGGACTTTGTCAAAAAAGTCTTAATTGCTCTCATGGGAGCATCTGAAAAGAAAAATTAGCTATAAAATGTTAAACAAATATATTCGATTTTTTCTCGAAAATAAGCTCGTTGCTTATTTGCTCCTCCTCCTATTTGTAGGTTGGGGATTGGTGAGTGCACCTTTTGATTTTGGTATCAAAAACTTACCACGTGACCCGGTATCCGTAGATGCGATTCCTGACATTGGTGAAAACCAACAAATCGTTTTTACCAAATGGATGGGGCGTTCTCCCCAAGATATTGAAGACCAGATTTCCTACCCGATGACCACGGCTTTATTGGGGATTCCAGGAGTGAAAAGTATTCGGAGTAATTCCATGTTTGGGTTCTCTACCATCTTTATTATTTTTAATGATGATATAGAATTCTATTGGAGTCGAAGTAGAATTTTGGAAAAATTGAATTCTCTTCCATCCAATACTTTGCCCGAAGGAGTGCAACCCACTCTTGGTCCAGATGCCACCGCATTGGGACAAATTTATTGGTACACTTTGGAAGGACAAGACGAAGAAGGGAATCCAACAGGAGGTTGGGACTTACATGAGCTTCGAACCATTCAGGATTATTATGTACGCTATGGTTTATCCTCTGCGGAAGGTGTAGCAGAAATTGCTTCCATCGGAGGTTACGTCAAAGAGTACCAAGTGGATGTTGACCCTGATGCGATGAAAGCGAATAATATTTCCTTGGAGCAAGTGATGAAAGCCATCAAAGGAAGTAATATTGATATCGGAGCACAGACCATTGAAATTAATTTAGCGGAATATTTTGTGCGTGGTTTAGGTTATGTCAAAAATATCGAAGATATCGAAAAAAGTGTCGTCACCGTAAATAACAATGTGCCGATTCGAATTGGTGATGTGGCTAAAGTGAATATTGCGCCAGCTACTCGAAGAGGGGTTTTGGACAAGTCGGGAGCAGAAGCAGTCGGCGGAGTAGTCATCGCTAGATATGGAGCAAATCCTTTGGAAGTCATCCAAAATGTAAAAGCAAAGATTGCAGAAATAGAACCTGGATTAGCCACTAAAACATTGAGAGACGGAACAGTTTCACAAGTCAAGATAGTTCCATTCTATGATAGAACCCAATTGATAAACGAAACGATTGGAACACTTGAAGAAGCCCTCACACTTGAAATACTAATTACCATTATTGTGGTCATCTTGATGTTGCTTAATCTGAAATCATCTTTGTTGGTTTCGGGTACTTTGCCTGTTGCGGTCTTGATGTGTTTTATTGCTATGAAATATTTTGGCGTGGATGCCAACATTGTTGCACTTTCAGGAATTGCGATTGCCATCGGGACGATGGTCGATATGGGAATTGTCCTTATCGAAAGTATAGTCAACAGAATTGAAGAAGCTCCGCCTGAAGAAAATCTTTTGGAAACTATTTATGAAGCAACTATTGAAGTGGCTTCGGCGGTTATCACAGCAGTTGCAACTACGATAATTTCTTTTATTCCTGTTTTTACTATGGAAGCATCGGAAGGGAAATTATTTAAACCATTGGCATTTACCAAAACGTTTGCTTTGGTTGCTTCCATCATTGTTGCCATTACGATTATCCCTCCATTGGCACATACTATTTTTTCTTTTAAATCAAAAAAGAAAATCTTCTCTTATGTTGGAAATGGATTGGCATTAATTGGTGGGATGGTAGTTATTTATTTCTATAATCAATTTTTGGGAAGCATTTTAATGGTCGTAGGTATAGCGGGAATACTTCATCAATTAGTTCAACAATTTAGTTCTGATAGAAATGCGAAAATTCTTTCTGTGTTGACCAATATTGTTTACGCATTAGTGGTTGCTTGGCTTTTAGCAACGGTATGGATGCCATTGGGAGTAAACAAAAGTAACCTATCTAACTTCTTTTTTATCGTGGTCGTAGCAGGAGGATTGATTGGCTTTTTCTATATCATTATTTATTTCTATGAAAATATTCTTCGGTTTTTACTTCGATTTAAAATTCTATTTTTAATAGCAGTCGGCTTTATCGTTTACCAAGGATTTTTGGTTTTTCAACAAACAGGAGAAGAGTTTATGCCTTCCTTAGATGAAGGTTCATTCTTACTAATGCCTACTTCGATGCCTCACTCGGGGATGCAAGAAAATATTAAGAATCTCCGATTGTTGGATATGGCGGCAACCGCAATTCCAGAAGTAGAAACGGTGGTTGGAAAAGCAGGACGTGTCAATAGTGCACTTGACCCTGCACCGATGTCCATGTACGAAAATATCATCCTCTACAAATCAGAATATAAAACGGATAAAAATGGTCATCGAACTCGATATCGATTCACCAATGGAGAATATGAAATAGATGAAAACGGCGAAATGATTCCAGATAAAAATGGGAGATACTTTCGACAATGGAGAGATGAAATTAAAAGTCCAGATGATATCTGGAATGAGGTGGTCAAGAGTACCAAAATCCCAGGAGTTACTTCTGCGCCAAAATTGCAACCTATCGAGACTCGCTTGGTCATGCTACAAACAGGTATGCGTGCGCCGATGGGAATCAAAGTTCGTGGAGGAGATTTAGCAACCATTGAAGCTTTTGGTTTGGAACTAGAAAATTATTTGAAAGATGTAGAAGGGGTAAAAGATGCTGCCGTTTTTGCTGACCGAATTGTTGGGAAACCATACTTGCTTTTGGACATTGACCGGGACATTATAAGTCGGCATGGATTGACAGTTGAGAAAGTTCAATTATATATTCAAGCGGCTGTCGGTGGAATGCACATGACTTCAACGGTGGAAGGGAGAGAGCGATCCTCTATTCGGATTCGCTATCCAAGGGAGTTGCGAAATGACCCTGACGCATTGAAAAGAATTTATGTACCTGCGGCAAATGGTCAACAAATTCCTTTGGGTGACTTAGTGAAAATCCGATATGAACAAGGGGCACAATCTATCAAAAGTGAAGATGGATTTTTGATTGGGTATGTTTTGTTTGATAGAGAAAATGGATATTCAGAAGTTGAAGTGGTCAACAATGCTCAAAATTATTTACAAGAAATAATTGATAATGGAACATTGAATGTACCTGCGGGAGTGAGTTATCGTTTCGCTGGAAATTACGAGCAACAAGTTCGGGCAAGCAAACGACTAAGTATAGTTGTGCCGATTGCGTTGGCTATTATTTTCCTAATCCTTTATTTTCAGTTTAGTTCAGTCACCATTTCAGCAATGGTTTTTACAGGAGTGTTTATCGCTTTTTCAGGTGGCTTTATAATGATTGGATTATATGATACGAGTTGGTTTTTAAATTTCGATTTTTTCGGAACCAACATGCGAGACCTTTTCCAGATTCGAACGATTAATTTGAGTGTCGCAGTTTGGGTGGGATTCCTCGCCTTGTTTGGAATAGCGACGGATGATGGAGTACTGGTCGCCACTTTCCTTCAAGATAGTTTTAAAAGAAATAAACCAACTACAATTGAAGGCGTGAGAGATGCGGTTGTCGAGGGTGGACTTCGTAGAGTTCGTCCAGCGATGATGACCACGGCTACCACAATTTTAGCACTTATTCCAGTCCTCACCGCTACGGGAAGGGGAGCAGATATTATGTTGCCCATGGCGATTCCTTCCTTTGGAGGAATGACTTTGCAAATGATTACCATGTTTACTGTACCAGTTTTGTTTTCACTTTGGCAAGAGTGGAGTATTAGGATTGATAATCAATTTGGAAGCAAAAATAAATCACTCAAAGTGGCTACCGTCATTTTATTGATTTCAATAGTTGGCGTAGGTTCTACTTATGCGCAGTCACTTGATTCTTTAGTTGCAGAAGCTGTTGATAATAATTTGGAGTTAAAAGTTTTGGAAAAAGAATATTTCGCTGCGTTGGAAAAAGCACCACAAGTGAGTGAGTTGCCTGACCCTGAAGTTGGTGTTGGTGTTTTTCCATTGCCAGTTGAAACAAGATTAGGCGCACAAATTTTAAGAGTGGGTGCTACCCAAATGTTTCCATGGAAAGGATTATTAAAAGGAAAAGAAAATCTAGAGACTGCTAAAGCCAAAGCAATTTATGAGAGGATTGGCACTAGTACTTTGGTAGTCTCTTTTCAAATTAAACAAGCCTATTTTCAATTATATGATATTGAAAAAAGCCAATCCATCATTCGTAGAAATGTGGTTATCCTTGAAGCCTTGGAACAATTGGCTTTGACAAAAGTAGAAAGTGGAAAAACTACTGCTGCGGATGTTCTCCGAGTCCAACTTAAAATTGAGGAACTCAATCAAGAGATAATGATTTTGGAAACGGCTAAAACCAAACCAATTGCCACCATCAATCAATTGCTTAATCGTCCGTTACAAACTCCAATTGTGACTACCGATAGCCTGTCTTTTGCCATCATCCCTTTTGATAAAAATGCCTTGGCCACCAACATCGAAGCAAGTCATCCGATGCTTCGAATGTTTGAATTGCAGCAAGACATTTCCCGACAAGCTATTGCATTAAATGAACTG
>CAJQQY010000414.1 GCA_905480595.1 uncultured Saprospiraceae bacterium
CATCGGACATAGCCTCCAAAGCAAATTTTGAAGCTGCATATGGCCCAGTAAATGGAGGAGAAAGTATTCCATTGACAGAACTAATTTGAATGATTCTTCCTGGCTCATGATGGCAATTTTCAGTTGCACCCAAAAGATGCAAAAAAGCATTCGTCACTCGATGAACTCCTAGTACATTTACATCTAATTGATAGCGAAGTTGTTCGGTCGTAACACATTGCATTGGTCCAGAAACGGCAATTCCAGCATTATTTACCAAACCTGCTAAACCATTTTTCCCTACTAGTTCTTCAACGATAGGGACAGCATTTTTAATAGCTGATTCATCAATTACATCAAAGATTAATGCTTTGAAATTTTTGCCGAAATCATTTTCTAATTTTTCAGCATCACTTGATTTTCGGACACTACCAAAAACAAAAAATCCTTCGTCTAATAAATATTTTGCGGAGGTATAGCCAATACCTGTGGAGGCTCCTGTGATTAAAACGTATTGCATTTTTTTTTTGTAAATATCTTAAAAAAAAATTAAAATAGATAAGAAAACATATCCCTGGTCTGTCCTATGTCCTCTGTCAGCGCAGGGATCTGTTTTCTTTAATTAGTAATGTAAACATTCCCTTTTTTGAAACGTTCTAATAGAGTAGTTTTTAACGTCAAAATTCATTTATCAACAATGAGAGTACTTCCTTTAATTATTTTACTTTTTATTCTGGACTATTTTGCCTTCCAAGCATTTGTTGCTATTTCGGAAGATTGGTCTAATTGGGGTAAAACGATTTTGAATACCGTTTATTGGATGATTCCGATATTGGCGATTGGATTGACTTATTCTTTTTCGAAGGGAGCAGCTGCAAATTGGAGCAAAAATACATTTACGATAGCCCGTTCAACGATAATGTTGAGTTATTTTTCCAAATTTCTCATTATTGCAGTTTTGCTTTTAGGAGATGTAGGACAGCTTATAATTTCTCTATCTGAATCAATGTCGAGTGGTAGTACATTTGATTTTGGAAGAACAAAACTTGTTTCACAAGTTGCCATTGCAATTGGAGTGATTCCATTTTTTACATTATTATATGGGATTTTGAGAAATCAATATCGATATAAAATTTATAATACTTCAGTCGAGATTCCTGATTTGCCGAAGGCCTTGGAAGGTTTGAAAATTGTTCAAATATCAGATATCCATTCTGGCAGTTTTACTAAAAAACATCCAATCAAGGTGGCCATTGAGATGATCAATGCACAGAAGGCTGATTTGGTGTTTTTTACGGGTGATTTGGTTAATTCAATTTCTCATGAGATGGAACCATTTGTAGATGTTTTTGATAAGATAAAATCACGATATGGTATTTTTTCTATTTTGGGAAATCACGATTACGGAGATTATGTTCGATGGGAAAGCGCGACACAGAAAGCTCAAAATTTCGAAAATCTCAAAAATATCCATCAGCGTCTTGGTTGGGATTTAATTTTAAATGACAATCGATTGGTGAAGATTAAAGGCGAAGATGTAGCAGTAATTGGAGTGGAAAATTATAGTGCGCATGGTCGGTTTATGAAATATGGAGATCTGGCGAAAGCAAACCAAGGGACTGAAGAAGCTGGTCTAAAATTATTACTTTCGCACGATCCTTCGCATTGGGAAGATGAAGTTTTGGAAAAATTTAAGGATATTCACATAACTTTTTCAGGTCATACTCATGGTGCACAGTTTGGATTGGAAATACCTGGAATCATCAAATGGAGCCCGATTAAATATGTTTATAAGCAATGGGCGGGACTTTATAAGAAAAATAGACAATATTTATATGTCAATCGGGGTTTTGGTTTTTTAGGTTATCCTGGACGAGTTGGAATTTTGCCTGAAATAACCGTGATGGAATTGAAGAAGAAGTGAATTGGTTGAATAAGTTTATCGGGTGATTCGATAATCAGGGTTTTACCTGAGTTTGATAAAAAAAGAGAACAAAACTTAACAAACATGAAATTTTTGAAATTAGCACTTCCCTTATTTTTGTTAGCCACTTTTTTCACAGCTTGTGAGAATGAACCTAAAGTTGAAGTTGTAAAATTAGATCCTACTTTATTAATTGGAAAATGGGAATTGACTGGAGCAACTGTAAATAAGATTCCAAGTCCTCGCCTTGATGGTGCCTATTTTGAGTTTGCTGATGGAGGTATTTTGAAAACAAATATCATGGGCTCAGATGAAGAAGGAAATTATGAGATGTCCGTAGAAACAAAAAAATTAACTCAAAATACTGGAAAAACCATTGAGTATAATATCCAAAAGTTGGTCAAAGATTCTCTCATCATGAATATGGATATCGCTTCTAAAAAGTATGTAGTCTTGCTTCAAAAATCCTAGAGAAATAATAATTTCAATGGCAACAGCAATGTTAATTAAAAATCAGATTTAAATTCAGTTTTCAATATTGTTATTGTCTTTTTTAACGCCAACTTCCTGACTTTTCCCATGTTTATGGTTTGTCAAGTATTCTTAGTTGTAGTAACTTTGAATAATTGATCTATTTTCATTTAGTCAAAAAAATAAAATGATGAAAAAAATATTCCAATCGTTGGTGTTCTTTCTGTTGTTGTCATTTTCGAGCCAAGCTTTGGATGCGAGTATCACGTATTCAACTTTTAAAAGTCCATCACAGAACTATGTGGAAGTATATTTATATGTAGTTGGGCAAACGGTAACCTACGTCCCAAATGCAGATTCTACTATGTTTCAGGCAGGAGTTGAAGTAGTGATTTTATTTAAACAAGGTGAAGAGATTATTAAGTTTGATAAATATAATTTGAACTCACCAAAAAGCAGTTTGAAAGAAAATTTTGTTGATTTGAAAAGATTTGCTCTGCCAGATGGAGAATATCAAATTGAAGTTTCTATCCAAGATAATCAAGATTCAACTAATGTAGTTCGTTATAGTGGTAATCTAAAAATGGAATATTCAAAAGATGAAAATGTATTGTTACAATCTGATATTGAATTGCTGGCATCGGTTAAAAAAGCGGAAAACGAAGAACATGTTTTAGTGAAAAATGGATATTTTATAGAACCATTACCTCATAATTTTTATCATAAAAATTTAGATAAATTAATTTTCTACAATGAAGTTTATGATACAGATAAAAAAATAGGAGATGATTTTCAGGTGACTTATGGAATTGAAAGAAAGATTAATAATAAAGCGACTACCGTTTTAATTGGCCATAAAAAACGAAAACCACAACCCATCAATGTTTTGATTTTGCAAATGGATATCAAAGAATTACCTTCTGGGAATTATAATTTTTTTGTAGAAATTAGAAATAGAGCAAAGGAATTACTTGCTCGAAAATCAGTTGAGTTTACTCGAAGCAATCCTTACCTCCAAGCTACTCATGAGCAAATCGAAACGGTAGAAATCAAAGATGAATTCGTTGGCGAACTTACTCGAGAAGAATTAAGATATAGTTTAAAAGCGATAGCTCCTTTGGTCATAGATAGAGATGTTGAGTTATTAAATTCTGTCATTGAAAATAAAGACTCAACTGTTCAACAGCGTTTTCTTTTTAATTTTTGGGTAAACCAAAATCCAAATAATCCAGACATCACTTATAAAGCATTTATGGAAATTGCAAAGGCGGTAGACAAATTATATGTTGACGGTTTTGGGTATGGATTTGAGTCAGATAGAGGTCGGATTTTTCTGCGCTATGGGCGACCAAATGATGTTATCGCAGTTGATACAGAACCAAGTGCTCCACCTTACGAGATTTGGTTTTACAATGATTTTCCTGAAACGAATCAAGCAGATGTGAAGTTTTTATTTTATGCACCTGACTTAGGAACGAATTATAGATTATTACATTCTACCGTTAGGGGAGAGGTGAATAATCCACAATGGCAATTGCAATTGTATAATTCTGTGCCGAATGAAGTTAGTGGTTCGAATTATATTGATGCGACAGAAATGCAAGGGAATGTGAATCGTCGGGCAGCGGAATATTTTAATGAGAATTAAGTGATTTTTTTTTGCCACAGATTGGGCTGATTTTTTATGATTTATCTGATTTCCATTTTTCTGTAGTTAATTTTTTAATAAAAAAAACATGTGGGAATATCATAATAATCATAAAAAATCAGCCCAATCTGCGGCAAAAAAATATAGCATATTGTAAAAAAAAAGAGCCTCATCTAAACAGATGAAGCTCTTCGTTTTTTAATGATTATTGAAAAACTACGGGTGTGAAATTTCTATTTTTCGAGTTATTTTAAATCCATCCAGTTGAATCTCTAAGAAATAAATTCCTTCCAAAATACTACTGATATTCAATTCTATCATTTCATTTCCATTCATGGATTTTTCAAAAACTTCTTGTCCTAAAATATTGATTAATCGAATATTATCAATAGGAGCTTTATTTTCATTTTTAATA
>CAJQQY010000415.1 GCA_905480595.1 uncultured Saprospiraceae bacterium
AAAGGCCTTTAAATGGAAAGCCATTCAAGAAAATTTAGGTCTTATGTTTGGTGACCGTTTTCTTAAATGGCTTGATAAATAATTTTTGACACACTTTATGGGCTAGTCCCAAAATTCTTTAGTTAGAAACATAAACTCTAAAGTGATTCATTACCTATTTAGTGAAAAAAATCAATCCCCCGCTTCCACTCCAAAACGATCAATCTTTCCATCAATGAATTCAATATTTAAACTCAACATTTCCATCTCGCCTTTTACTTTTAACTCAACATAATTCTCAGCAGCGGAAGCACTCTTTAACTCTCCACCTTTAAACTCATTCTCTAATTGCTGAAAAAGCTTTACCAATCTTTCTTTAGTATTTTTTTCAACAATTCTTTTTGTAAATTTTTCATCGATAAATTTATCTATCTTTTTTTCATCAAAAGATTGAATATTCTGTAAAAATTCAGCAGCATTGTTTTGCTCTTCATTTGTAGGAAAATCATTTAAATCAACCATTTTTAAAGACATACTACGTGGCAATTCTTTGGTCATCAAAATATTCACCAAATCATTACTTATCTGAAATAAAGGAACATTGGCTGAATTAGAAACCACAAAAATAGCTGACTTTTCCTCTGGAAAAAATTGCCAATCTGCTCTAAAAATTCCATTTCCACCATTATGTCCATAATGTTTTCCTTTTTGAAATTCGACCACACCATATCCATAAAAAGTACCTTCCCCTTCATCCACGTACCCATTGAATTGCTGCTGCCAAGTATCCGATTGGAGTATTTTATTTTCCAAAATAGCTTCACTCCATTTTGCCATATCATGTGCAGTAGTTAACAAACCACCATTTGCTTTTAGATGCCAAAATGGAGATTTCCCATTCCAATTCTTAGCTTTTGGATTTCCCCAATCTTCCCCTTCTTGATTAACTCCATGGGCTACTTTTTGTGATTCTGTTCCTTTAGTTGTATAACCTGTATTTTCCATCCCTGCTGGTTGGAAGATATTTTTTTGTAAAAAAGAATCGTAGTCATCACCCGATACTTTTTCGATGATTATACCTAAAAGTGAAAAACCAACATTGGAATATTCGTAGTCTTCTCCGATGGGGAAAACCAATTTTGAATTCCATGTTTTTTCTAAAAAGTCCTCAGTCGTTGCAGTATCATAATCATGACCAATTGCTCCTGGCAAACCAGATGAATGAGTTAAAAGATGATGCAAAGTAATCTTCTTTTTATCCTCAGAAACATTATCAAAATATTTGGTAATCAAATCTTCAGTCGATAATTTACCAAGTTCTGCTAATTTCAAAATGGCAGTTGCAGTAAATGTTTTGGTAATCGACCCCATATCAAAAAGTGTATTTTCGTCTATTGTGATATTTTGATTTGCATCAGTAAATCCATAGCCTTTTTGAATACTGGGTTTCCCCTTTTCAAATATCATAACGGCTCCTGAAAAACCCTTTTCAGACTCAGATATTAAAAATTGATCAGTTAATTCTGCTACTTTAGATGGAGAATTTTTTACTTCCTCTATATTTGGAAGTTGGGTTGCTTCTGGATTTTCAGCGCATCCAAAAGTAGTCAAGACGAGTAGGATAAAAATTATTTTTGTATTCATAATTCAAAACTACGAACTAATTCGTAACAAATCTAAATTACAAAGTTAATTAAGGTTAAAAACAAGAAATTAAAATCTCAATTGATTTTAATGAACGGTGTTTTTTTTACAAAACCATGAATCCCATTTCCCTTCCCATTTCTTACCTTTGCGCCATGGAATTAAAAAATAAAATCAAACGTGAAAAATCCGCAGCTCTTTTTGCGGAAGCTAAAGAATATTTCCCAGGAGGAGTAAATTCTCCAGTACGAGCTTTTAAGTCTGTTTCTGGACCTCCTCTTTTTATTAAGCATGGTGAAGGATGCCGAATTACAGACGAGGATGACAATGTCTATCTTGATTTTTGTTGTTCCTGGGGGCCGCTAATTTTGGGGCATAATAATAACCACATTCGAGAGTCTGTGATCAAAACGATTGCTCATGGAACTTCCTTTGGAACACCAACTAAATTGGGAAATGAATTAGGAAAACTAATTGTCGATAATAATAGATTTATTGAAAAAATTCGTTTCGTTAGTTCTGGAACTGAAGCTGTGATGAGTGCCATTCGTTTGGCTCGAGGAGTTACTGGCAAAAGTAAAGTTGTCAAATTTGAAGGTTGCTACCATGGTCATGTAGATAGTTTATTGGTCAAGGCAGGAAGTGGTTTGGTAACTTTTGGTGAGAGTACTTCAGCAGGAATTCCTGAGAGTTTTGCAAAAGAGACTTTAGTCATTCCATTGAATGATCGTGAGGCGGTAGAAGAAGTTTTAAAACAATATGCTCATGAAACTGCCTGTATTATTATTGAGCCAATTCCTGCAAATAATGGATTACTTTTACAAGACAAAGACTTTTTAGTTTTCCTTCGAGAAAAATGTAGTGAATATGGAGTTCTTTTAATTTTTGATGAAGTCATTTCTGGATTCCGAGTTGGGTTTGAAGGTGCAGCTGGAGTGTATGATATTCAACCTGATATCATTACTTATGGAAAAATTATCGGAGGAGGAATGCCAGTTGGAGCTTATGGAGCGAGTAAAGAAATCATGAGTCATATCGCTCCTGAAGGGGCAGTTTATCAAGCAGGAACGCTTTCTGCCAATCCAGTTGCTATGTCTGCAGGTTTTGCAGCTTGTGAAATGTTGGTTCGAGATGGTTTTTATGAAACCATGGAAAGGAAAACAAAGTACTTCGTTGGATTGTTAGAAGCATTCTGTCATATACATAATTATGAGGTAACTTTCCCTACGATTGGATCTATCTTTTGGGTAGCTTTTTCCAATAAAAGAATTCAAGCAGCCGATGAGATTGATCCAGAAAGTATGGAGAAATTTAAGATCTTACACCATGAGTTATTGCAAAGAGGAGTTTATCTTGGCCCTTCAGGTTATGAAGTTGGTTTTGTTTCTTCAGCTCATACAATTGAAGATTTGGAAGTAGCAGCAAGAATCATTGGCGAATGCTTACACCTTGCTAATAATGGTTAATGATTAACGGTGAACTGTTAACACCCCATGGGATTAACCGTTAACCATTCATAGTTAACAGTTTCAAAAAAATATGTTATCAAACTTAAGGCTTCGGCTTTTATCTTATTTGGTTATTTTTTACATGCTCATTGCCTTCGCGTGGTGGTCGGTTTTATTGTATTCCAAAAACAAAGATGCCTATTATGCCAAAGTAGAGTTGTTGAAAATGGGAATGAGCGCAGAAGGAATTTATCATTCCAATGAGCATTTTTTGCATACTAAAGAATACCTCGAACTGACTAAAAAATACCAACGACAAGAATGGATGATTTTTGGAGAAGCAAGTGTTTTTATAGTTAGTTTGGTAATTGGAATTTGGTTAATCAATCGAGGTTATAATAAAGAGATAGAAATTGCACATCAACGAAGGAATTTTTTATTATCCATTACGCATGAATTAAAATCTCCCATCGCGAGTATTCGTTTAGTTTTGGAAACTTTCTTAAAAAGAAAGTTGAAGCCTGAACAAATTGAGCGTTTTGGAAAAAATGCAATCAAAGATTCTGAAAGATTAAATGAGCTAGTTAACAATTTACTTTTTGCAGCTAAATTAGAAACTGCTTACCAACCTCATTTAGAAACAATCCATCTACATGAATTGGTCAACGATTTAGTAGATTCCTTAAGTGAAAAATTTCCAAAGGTTATTTTTAATAAAAATATCCAAAGTGAAATTTCGGCTATCGAAGGTGATCGAATGGGAATGGTTTCCGTAGTGACTAACTTGATTGAAAATGCAGTAAAATATAATTTCACCGAACAACCGAAAATTGAAATTAATCTTACCGAAGCTACTGGAAAAATAAACCTGGAGATTGCGGATAATGGAGTCGGAATTTCTGATAAAGATAAAAAGAAAATCTTTGAACGATTCTATCGAGTAGGAAATGAAGATACTCGTAAAACAAAAGGAACAGGTTTAGGTTTATATATTGTGTCGCAAATTGTGAAAGCTCATCAAGGGAAAATTACAGTTGCTGACAATCAACCTCAAGGGACAGTTTTTAAAATAGTTTTTCCTAAATAGGAATCAGGTAATAGGTTGTTCGCTACGCTTTCGGTCAACCCGATAACTGACTCCTCAAAAAATAAAAAAATGAGAATCTTACTTGTTGAAGATGAAGAAAACATCAGAGAAGTTGTCAAATTAAATTTAGAACTAGAAGAGTATGAAGTGATTACCTCTGATAATGGTAAAGATGCTTTGAAAAAAATTGAAGAGCAGCATTTTGATTTATTGATCTTAGATGTGATGCTTCCTGATGTGGATGGATTTCAAATATGCGAGCAAGTTCGATTGTCAAATATGGAAGTTCCGATTATATTTTTGACAGCAAAAGATACTTCACTTGATAGAATTAATGGGTTGAAAAAAGGAGCTGATGATTATTTGACTAAACCATTTCATTTGGAAGAATTACTTTTAAGAGTCAACAATCTTATCAAAAGAAGTAGCAAATCACCTGAGAATACACCTAAGGTTTACACCTTTGGAAATAATAAAATCAACTTCATCACTTTCGAAGCAGAAACTGACAATGGAAGTTTTAACCTCACCAAAAAGGAAGTTAAGTTGTTAAAACTCTTAATTGATAGAAAAAATGAAGTAGTTTCAAGGCAACAGATACTCCAATCAGTTTGGGGATATGATGTCTATCCGTCGACTCGAACGATTGATAATTTCATTCTTTCTTTCCGAAAATATTTTGAAGAAAACCCAAGAGAACCAAAACACTTCCTGTCTATACGAGGTGTTGGATATAAATTTAACGCATTATAAATATTCCTTTTTTAATCCTGATTCTCATGTCACAAAAAAGCTAATTCAAAATTAAAACAAGGCTTTCAAAACTATCACATCTATTTTATTCTACACAATGATGTAGTAATGAATAATAATTTTTGAAAAAAGTGAAAAAAAGTTTTAATTTTTTTTGTTGGAAATAATTTTTCTCCTATGTTTACATTGTCTTAATAATTAGATAACATCTTTAAGGTTATCATCTAAAGATTTTTTACCCAAAACCAAGTTTAAAAAGAAATTACATCAATAATCCTTTATTGATAAAGAAAAGGGTGTTGTTTTATATAATAAGTTTTCTGTATGAGAGAGGTAGCAACTTTTAGTTGTTACCTTCTTTTTTTTTGTCGAATCTGTACTTAATCCTTCCACTTATAATCATAGTGTGTTACTTTTTCATTTTTCCTCATTAGGACTTTGTGTTGAAAAAGCTAAAACCTTACTGTATATGGTACATTAAGGGATTATTGCCCCCTCATCACAATTATTTAAATCTTATTTTTATCATTCATAAAAAATCCTGCGTATGAAAACTCGTTTTCTATTTTGTCTTACTCTGCTTATTTCTTTTTCATTCTTATTTCAGAATTGTAGCTCTGAGATTTCTACAAATGAAAATTCAGAAATGAAAACTGAAATCCCAACTGAAGAAATTTCTTCAAATTTGGGAAAACAAGAAATTGCTCCTCCCCTAAATTCAGTTGATGTTCCATTCCAAAATTTTGATGTCACAAATTCAAGTGCACAAACTCTTAATTTGGACAATGGAACTTCCATCGAAATACCTGCAAATGCCTTCGTAGATGCCGATGGTAATCCGATTAATTCGGAAGTAAAAATTAGCTACAGAGAGTTTCATACTGCTGCCGATATTCTAGCAAGTGGAATTCCA